>NZ_WSPG01000023.1:0-63512 GCF_022819185.1 Morganella sp. HSTU-ASny43 | reverse complement strand
TTGGAGCGGGAAACGAGACTCGAACTCGCGACCCCGACCTTGGCAAGGTCGTGCTCTACCAACTGAGCTATTCCCGCGTCACAACCGGTATATTACCTGACAATCTGCAAAATTGGAGCGGGAAACGAGACTCGAACTCGCGACCCCGACCTTGGCAAGGTCGTGCTCTACCAACTGAGCTATTCCCGCATATTTTGCAATTTGCCCGCACCGCTTTCGATTGAAAATCTATCTCGGTACGGGGAGCGCATTATACGAAAAATTCATTTTCTGGCAAGCCCTCCGGCACGAAAAAATGAATTTTTTTGTTCAGATGCCGATAAAACCGGCAAATATGCTATAAAACACGCAACCTGAACTAATATTAACCGACCGGCGGCTGAAAATCAGCCACCGTTTTTTATCACAGGCGGATAAAGGTTTCGCGGTAGTAAGCCAGTTCCGCGATTGACTCGCGGATATCATCCAGCGCCTGGTGGGTGTTTTTCTTGGTGAAGCCGTCCAGCACTTCCGGTTTCCAGCGGCGGGCCAGCTCTTTCAGGGTGCTGACATCCAGGTAACGGTAGTGAAAATATTGCTCAAGCGCCGGCATATAACGGAACAGAAAACGGCGATCCTGGCCGACACTGTTACCGCAGATAGGAGAAGCGCCCTGCGGCACCCACTGCTCCAGGAACGCGATAGTGGCCTGCTCTGCCTGTGCGTCGGAATACGTGCTGGCGCGGACACGTTCAGTTAACCCGCTGGCGCCGTGTGTGCGGACATTCCAGTCATCCATCAGACCTAATTGTTCATCAGACTGGTGTACCGCCAGAACCGGGCCTTCCGCCAGAATATTCAGGTTTGCATCTGTCACAATGGTGGCGATTTCGATAATCCGGTCACGTTCCGGGTCAAGTCCGGTCATTTCCAGATCGATCCAGATAAGGTTCTGTTCACTTTTTGCCATGTTGTATCCTATAGTTACCTGAGTATCCGCCTGTTTTTTGTTCACACGGATTGAATGATGACGGGTAAAATGAATGGTGTATCATAGCGCGTAATCCGCCCTGCCGCGAGTCACCCCGGCGGGCACTTTCTTCTTTACGTGGTGTCAAAACAGACGAGGTTTCGTTGGCTAAACAAAAACTTTCCAAAGGTCAGGTACGGCGTGTTCAGGCAAACCAGCAGCGCAAACTGCGCAAAGAGAACCGCCCGGAGCCTGAGGACAGCCTGTTCGGTGAGGCTCAGGAAGGACAGGTAATCAGCCGTTTCGGGCAGCATGCGGATATTGAAGCCGCAGACGGCTCGGTACAGCGCTGCAACCTGCGCCGCACCATCAAATCACTGGTCACCGGTGACCGCGTGGTCTGGCGTGCGGCGTTGCAGAATAACGAAGAAGGCCGTGTTAACGGGATTGTTGAGGCAGTGCATGAACGTGAATCGGTACTGACCCGTCCTGATTTTTATGACGGTATCAAACCGATCGCCGCCAATATCAACCAGATCGTGATTGTTTCCGCGATTTTACCGGAATTATCACTCAATATTATTGACCGCTATCTGGTCGCCTGCGAAACACTCGGTGTGGAACCACTGATTGTGCTCAACAAAATTGACCTGCTGAATGACGAAAGCCGCGACCAGGTCAATGATTTAATGAATATCTATCGTAATATCGGATACCGTGTGCTGGAAGTATCCGGCTACACCAACGAGGGGATTGATGCACTGACGGCAGCACTTGCCGGACGGATTTCCATCTTCGCCGGACAATCCGGTGTCGGAAAATCCAGCCTGCTCAATACATTGCTGCCGGAAAACGCGGATATCCTGGTCAATAACGTTTCTGATGTTTCCGGGCTGGGTCAGCACACCACCACCGCCTCACGGCTGTATCATTTCCCGCACGGCGGGGATGTGATCGACTCACCGGGAGTGCGTGAATTCGGGTTGTGGCACCTGACACCGGAACAGGTCACTCAGGGATATACGGAATTCCGCGATTATCTCGGCGGCTGTAAATTCCGTGACTGCAAACACGGGGATGACCCGGGCTGTGCGCTGCGCGAAGCTGTGGAGAACGGCGAAATCAGTGCGGAACGCTTTGAAAATTATCACCGTATTCTGGAAAGTATGGCACAGGTGAAACCACGCCGTAATTTTACGGCCGGTGAAGACTGACAAGCGCAATAAGCACAGGTACAATAGCCCCCTTTTGTTCAGAATTCGCCGGAAAAACCGGCAGATAACAAACAATACCAGAGGTCGATGTGCTGGATACTCTTAAAATAAAATTACAATATTTGCTGCCTAAACAGTGTCTTACTCAGCTGGCGGGCCGCTTTGCCAACAAAAAACTTGGCTGGCTGACGCAGTTGGTGATCAAAGCATTCGCCAAAGCCTACAAAGTGGATATGCAGGAAGCGAAAGAGAGCGAATTTATCGCTTACAGTACCTTCAATGAGTTTTTTATCCGCGCACTGAAAGAGGAAGTCCGCCCTATCGTACAGGGCAGCGAAACCCTGGCACTGCCGGCAGACGGCACCATCAGTCAGCTGGGGCTTATCCGTGACGATCAGATTTTACAGGCCAAAGGGCATAACTACACCCTGGAAGCCCTGCTCGCCGGAAACTGGCAGCTGGCGGATCTGTTCCGCAACGGGCAGTTTGTAACCACTTACTTATCTCCGCGTGATTACCACCGCGTGCATATGCCGTGTGACGGCCATCTGCGTGAAATGATCTATGTCCCGGGCGACCTGTTCTCCGTTAACCCGCTGACCGCCGCCAATGTCCCGAACCTGTTCGCCCGTAACGAGCGTCTGATCTGCGTGTTTGACACGGATTTCGGCCCGATGGTGCAGATTCTGGTGGGCGCCACGATTGTCGGCAGTATGGAAACCGTCTGGTGCGGTATGGTCACCCCGCCGCGTGAAGGGATTGTCCGCCGCTGGACTTATCCGGCACACGACAGCGTCTGTGCGGTAAACCTGAAAAAAGGCGAAGAGATGGGCCGCTTTAAGCTCGGCTCCACCGTGATCAACCTGTTCCCGGCGGATACAGTGGCACTGAACAGTGCACTGGCAAACGGCGTTTCCACCCGTATGGGTGAACTGCTGGCCACCCGCATTACGGCGGATGATGCCGCCTGCGCGGAAGAAAGCCCTGCATGCCCGTCACAACCGGACGCCGCTGCCACTAACTGAGGACTCTCCCCTGTGCGCCTGATTATCTCATTTTTACTGGCGGTTTTTCTTTTCTCCCCGCTGACAGCGGTATATGCGGCATCGGATATTAACGAGCCGCAGATCCGCCAGGAACTGAAGCGGATTGAGAGCAGTAAAGATCCGAAAGATATTGAGATGGCTCAGGCGTTACAGGCGACCCTGAACTGGCTGACAGACAGCAAAGCTGCGGATGAACGCGCACAAAGCTATCAGGACACCATCGATAACTTCCCGAAGCTGGTCAGGGCATTACGCCAGCAACTGCTGGAAGAGAGTGATTCCCCGGCCAAAATTCTGACCACCCGCCCTATCAGCGACCTTGAGCAGCAGGCTATCCAGCTCAGCGGACAGTTACTGGAGCAGGGACGGCTGTTACAGCAGGAGCAGGACAAAAACCGCGAAATCAGCGATTCTCTGACCCTCCTGCCCCAGCAGCAGTCCGAAGCCCGCCGTCTCCTGAATGAAGCCACCTCCCGCCAGCAGGGACTCGCAACCCCGCTGACCCCGCTTGCCGAAGCTCAGGCCACGCTGGCCGCCGCAGAAGTGCAGGCACGCAAGGCAACGGTCAATGAGCTGGAACTGGCTCAGCTATCTGCCAATAACCGCCAGGAACTGACCCGCATCCGCCTTGAACTGCTGCGTAAACGCTATCAGCGGCTGGATCTCGAACTTCAGCAGTTGCGCAGTGTGCTCAACGGCAAACGTCAGCAGAAAGCGGAACTGGCGCTGGAACGCACCGAACTGCTGGCCGAACAGGCCGGTGATTTACCGCCGTACCTGAAAGAACAGATTGATATTAACCGCGAACTGTCGCAGGTGCTGAATGATCAGGCCGCGCACATGAGTGATATCGGAGAGATGCAGCGCCAGGCGGCAACCGATATCCAGAAAGCGCGTCAGGTACTCGGCACCATTCAGGAGCAGGCACAGTGGCTGAACGGCTCAACCGCACTGGGGGAAGCCCTGCGGGCACAGCTCAGCCGCCTGCCGGACATGCCGAAACCGCAGCAGCTGGATAAAGAGATTACCGACCTGCGTGTTGAGCGTCTGAAATATGAAAATATGCTCGATGCCCTGTCCGGTAATAATAATGAACCGGATACGTCACAAACAGCCTCCCTCCCGCCGGATCAGGCTTCCCTCTATCAGCAGCTGATTCAGAACCGCAAAGAGCTGCTCGGCTCCCTGCTCTCCGGTTACGATACTGAAATTCTGGAGCTGACCAAGCTCAAAGTGACCACCAGTCAGCTTAGTGATGTGCTGATTGAAGTCCGCGACGACACCCACCGCTATCTGTTCTGGGTGGCGGATGCCACACCGGTTTACCTCAATTACCCGATTGAGGTACTGACCAGCCTGACCAAGCTGCTGTCCCTGGATACCCTGGCGCAGCTCGGCGGTGCATTTAAAACCATGTTCTCGTGGCAGAACAAAGAGATTTCACTCTATATTATCAGCACCCTGCTGCTGGCGATTTTCGGCCTGAACTACCGCCGCCACTATCAGGCATTTCTGGACAGAACCAGTCAGCGTATCGGTAAAGTAACACTGGATCGCTTTTCCATCACACTGCGCACCCTGTTCTGGTCTGTGCTTGTCTCTCTGCCGCTGCCGGTACTGTGGTCCGCTATCGGCTACGGGTTACAGAATTCCTGGCAGTACCCGATGGCAAAAGCGATCGGTGACGGTGTCAGCGCCACCACACCGGTGCTGTGGCTGTTTATGTTCTGCGCAACCTTTGCCCGGCCTAACGGGCTGTTTATCGCACAGTTCCGCTGGCCGGAAGCCCGCGTTAAACGGGCAATGCGTTTCTATCAGCTTTCCATTTTTGTCATTGTGCCGCTGATGATGGCAATGACCACCTTTGAATACTTCAATGACCGAGAGTTTGCCCCGACACTCGGCCGTCTCTGCTTCCTGCTGCTGTGTGCCGCGCTATTTATCATTACCAGCAGCCTGCGCCGTGCGGGAGTTCCGCTCTATCTTGACCGCCACGGCAGCGGCGACAATGCCGTCAGCAAAGGAATGTGGTGGCTGCTCCTGCTGGCACCGGTAGTGGCGGCGATTGCCGCTCTGCTCGGCTATCTCGCGACTTCACAGGCACTGCTCGGCCGCCTGGAAACCTCGGTCGCCATCTGGTTTATGCTGCTGGTGGTCTACAACATTATCACCCGCTGGATGCTGATCCAGCGCCGCCGTATCGCCTTTGAACGTGCCAAACAGCGCCGTGCTGAAATCCTGGCACAACGGGCAAAAAGTGATGATGACAGCAGCGTCAACAGTAATGCCAACAGCGCGGAAGGTGTGATTGATATTGAAGAGCAGGTCATTGACCTCGATACCATCAGTGCGCAGTCAGTCGGGCTGGTCCGTTCGATTCTGACCATGATTGCCCTGGTATCCTGTATTCTGCTCTGGTCTGAACTGCACACCGCCTTCTCCTTCCTGGAAAATATCCGGCTCTGGGATGTCAGCAGCAGTATCAACGGTGTGGATACCCTCCAGCCGATTACGCTCGGCTCTGTCTTTGTCGCCATTCTGGTGATTATCATCACCACGCAGCTGGTGCGGAACCTTCCCGCATTGCTGGAACTGGCGCTGTTACAGCATCTCGATCTGACTCCGGGTACCGGTTACGCGATTACCACGCTGACCAAATACAGTATTACCCTGGTCGGCGGGATTGTCGGCTTCTCGCTGATCGGCATTGAATGGTCGAAAATGCAGTGGTTTGTCACTGCAATGGGTGTCGGGCTGGGCTTTGGTTTACAGGAGATTTTCGCCAACATTGTTTCCGGCCTGATGATCCTGTTCGAAAAACCGATCCGTATCGGCGATACCGTCACCATCCGTGACCTGACCGGCAGCATCACGCGCATCAACACCCGCGCCACCACGCTGACAGACTGGGACCGCAAAGAGATTATCGTCCCGAACAAAGCCTTTATTACCGAGCAGTTTATCAACTGGTCACTCTCAGATACCGTCACCCGTATCGTCCTGACCATCCCGGTCCCGGCGGAAGCCAATCCGGAGCAGGTCACTATTCTGCTGCTGATGGCGGCACAGGACTCGGCAATGATTCTGGACACGCCAAATCCGGAAGCTTATCTGGTTGATTTACAACAGGGTATTCAGATTTTCGAACTGCGCGCCTACGCCGCTGAAATGGGACACCGCCTGCCGGCGCGTCATGAGATCCATCAGAATATCCTGCGCAGCTTCGCGGAAAACAATATCATCCTGCCGTTCCCGCCATTTGAGGCGCGTGTGGATATGGTGGGAAATATTCTGCGCAGCGGCACAAAAAATCTGTCGGGCCGTAACCCGATGCGGAAATCCGGCGGGTTGTGATATCACAGATAGTGATCCACTCCGCCGTGATGTGAACAGGTGCCGCGTCCTTTTGAGGTAGAATAAGAGCCGTCTCTGTACACAGCTTTTATATTCGGATCGTTCGGATCATAAGTAATATAACCGAATGCACTGACCGAAAAGGTAAAGCACACAAGCAATACTATTTTTTTCACCTGATATTTCCTGATAGTCAGTATTTATTATTGACCATACTTCTGATTCAAATCATCCGGAACATCTTCGTCATATTACATCCTTGTTTATCCGTAATCGTTTTTATATAACAGAACCGCCCCCCGGATACTACAGGAACAGCTCACGCTTTGTTCATTTCCGGGGTCAGTATCACGTATGCCACAGAGCTCTCATTTTTTATAAAATCACTTCTTCACGTAAATTTATACCTGATAAGCAATATTAATGATTGCGCCGTTTGCTTCATACCACGTTTAATCATGATTATTGCTGTCCGGGAGAAAATTTTTCTCCTGATATCACTTTACCTCTCTCTAAAAAGCATTATTTTTTCTGATTTACATCCTTTATGATAAAGATATTAAAAAATAAGCCTGCTGATAACAAAACGTTATTACATAATACGTTGTTTAAATCGCACCCGTTAAGAACAACATTGTTTAAGATTTAAACATTAAGGATGTTATTTATGGCGATAAATACGACACGTTCCGCAGCGGAAAATTCCGGAATGAGTGAAGAGCAGTGGCGTGCAGCGACCAAATTTGATGGTACCGACGCCGGCTGGGTTATTATGAGCATCGGGATGGCTATCGGCGCCGGTATTGTTTTCTTACCGGTTCAGGTCGGTCTGATGGGGTTATGGGTTTTCCTGCTATCCTCCGTTATCGGCTATCCGGCCATGTATCTGTTCCAGCGGTTATTTATTAACACGCTCGCGGAATCCCCGGAATGTAAAGACTATCCGAGTGTGATTACCGGTTATCTCGGTAAAAACTGGGGGATATTACTCGGAGCGCTGTATTTTATTATGCTGGTGATCTGGATGTTTGTTTATTCCACTGCCATCACAAATGACAGTGCGTCTTATTTCCAGACTTTCGGTGTGACAGAAGGATTATTATCCGACAGTCCGTGGTACGGATTAATTCTGATTTGCCTGCTGGTCGCTATCTCTTCACGCGGCGAAAAGCTGTTATTTAAATTATCCAGTTTTATGGTGCTGACCAAGCTGTTTATTGTCGCCGCACTCGGTATATCGATGGTGGGCATGTGGCACCTGTATAATATCGGCTCACTGCCGCCGGTTGGCCGTTTAATTAAAGAAGCGGTTATTACACTGCCGTTTACCCTGACATCCATTCTGTTTATTCAGACTCTCAGCCCGATGGTCATTTCATTCCGCAATCAGAATGTGAACCGGGAAGTGGCCCGCTTTAAAGCCCTGCGGGCAATGAATATCGCCTTTATTATCCTGTTCTGTACCGTCTTTTTCTATGCCGTTTCCTTTACCCTGGCAATGGGTCATGACGAGGCGGTTAAAGCTTATCAGCAGAATATTTCCGCACTGGCAATCGCCGCTAAATTCTTCCCCGGCGGCTGGGTAACTGTGGTCAGCGTAATGCTGAATATTTTTGCGGTTATGACGGCGTTCTTCGGGGTATATCTCGGGTTCCGCGAAGCCACGCAAGGGATTGTGATGAATATTCTGCAGCGCATGATGCCTGCGGAGCGGATTAATGAAACCCTGGTGAAATACGGCATTATGGTATTTGCGGTGCTGCTGGCCTGGGGCGCCATTATTCTCAACGCACCGGTACTGAGCTTTACCTCAATATGCAGTCCGATTTTCGGGATGGTCGGTTGTCTGATTCCGGCTTATCTGGTTTATAAAGTCCCGATGCTGCATAAATATAAAGGCATCTCCCTGTATCTGATTATTTTTACCGGGATGCTGCTCTGTGTGTCGCCGTTCCTGGCATTTTCCTGATAATACTCCCAGAAACAAAAAAGCCGCCGGATTTATTTTCCGGCGGCTTTTTTGTTGATCTGAATATAAAAATTACTGCTGATATAACCGGCGCAGATAATGAGCAACCGCATCATCCGCATTAGAGCCAATCACTTCCATTTCCGGCAGAATATCTTTCAGGCGCTGATGTGCTCCCGCCATAATGCAGCCTTTTCCGGCCATTTCCAGCATTTCGCGGTCATTCATACCGTCACCGAAAGCAATGCAGTCATTCAGGCGGTAGCCCAGTGATTCCGCGACCTGCTGCAGCGCCTCACCTTTAGAGACACCTCCGGCCATCACTTCCAGACAGCTGCGCAGAGAGAAACTGACATTCACTTTATTGCCGAAACGCACGCGGATTTTGGCTTCCAGCGCGACAAGTTTCTCGTGATCGTCACAGGTAAAGTAGACTTTGCAGACCTGATCAACCGGAAAATCATTACGGTCAAACAGCTCATACATAAAAACAGATTCCTGGAAAAACTCTTTCTGTTCCGGGCTTTCCCGGTTGATCATCCAGCCGTCACCCCGGTAATAGTTGGTGAGGATATCCGGGTTATCAAACTCCATCAGGCACAGCTCGCGGACCACATCCGGATCCACATCATGACTGAATACCAGCTCACCTTTGGTGTTGTGTACCCGCGCGCCGTTGGAGGTGATCATAAACGCGTCAATTCCCAGTGCATCACGGATCTGCGCCACATCCACATGATGGCGGCCGGTGGCAAAAACAAAATGCACGCCTTTATTGATGGTCAGCAGGCGGAGGGTTTCCTTGGTGTAGGGGGTCAAACTGTGGGCAGGTGATAATAACGTTCCGTCTAAATCTGAAGCAACCACATGATACATATGCAAATTCCTGAAAATTGATTAGTGGAGTCCGAAAAAATGACAAATCGCATTGAGCGCGACAGCGCGCAACGCGTCTTCTTCGAACAGGATCTCGTGATAAGCTCCCTCAAACGTCAGAGGCATATGTTCTTCTTCTTGTCCTGTCCGGGCTTTACGGCGCTTTTCGCAGAAAGCCAGCAACTCCCGATTGTCCACCACCTTATCCTCTGATGCCATCAGCACCATCAGCGGGGTGTTTATCTCTCCCGCCTGCGCAATTATCTTTTGTCCGATATCAATGCTTTCGCGTAACCAGTGATACGTGGGTCCGCCGAGACGTAAAGCAGGATAGTCAGCATAACAGCGCAGGTAACGCCGGTACCGCGGGTAACTGTGGGTCAGCATGTTGATTAAAAACGGCAACGGCTGCCACTTCCCGGTTGATACCGCATACTCATTGCGTTCCGACGGCCGTTTATCAGCCCGGTTCACAATCATATTCGCCAGCCACATCGGCATCGGTAAATTGATACCGAACATCGGGGCACATAATACCGCGGCACGGAAGGTGTCCGGCTCGCGCAACAGATAACCGCCCAGTATCGCACCGCCCATCGAGTGCGCCAGTGCATAGCGGTAAGCGTAATTTTTCTCCGCCAGCGCGATGTTGGTGAACTGAGAAAAATCATCAATATAGTCGTCAAAACGCTCGACATGGCCTTTTTGCGGATCATCCAGCATCCGCCCGGAAAGCCCCTGCCCCCGGTGATCCATAATAAAGACATCAAAACCGAGGTGGAAAAAATCGTACAGAACTTCCGGATATTTGACGTAGCTTTCGCTGCGTCCGGAGCTGATCACCAGCACTTTGTCATGCGCAGGATCGGTAAACTGCACATAGCGGATAGTGACATCATCCGTGCCCTGAAATGTCCGCTCATCCCGGTTGCTCCAGAAATCAAGTAACGGGCCGTTCACAAAGGCGGAATACTCCGCTTCGCGTTCCAGCCAGCTTGCTTTCAGGGTATCCGGTGGCAGCATAGGGTGCTCCTTTAGTCATCAAATCCGGTGAGATGCTCGCGGATAAGGGCCATAAATGCATCGCCGAATCGTTCCAGTTTCCGCTCTCCGACGCCATTTATCAAGAGTAAATCATTTGCCCTGACCGGGCATTGTTCCGCCATTTCAATGAGTGTGGCATCGTTAAACACCACAAACGGCGGGATATTTTCCTCATCCGCAATGGATTTGCGCAGCTTGCGCAATTTCGCGAACAGTTTTTTGTCGTAATTACCGCCGTAGCTGCGGGCAGTCTGACGCGGTTTGATATTCTGGATCCTCGGCACCGCGAGTTGCAGCGGTACTTCGCCGCGCAGAACCGGACGGGCGGATTCGGTTAATTGTAACGCAGAATAATTGGCGATGTTTTGCGTTATCAGCCCTAAGTGGATCAACTGGCGCAGCACACTGACCCAGTGTTCCTGGCTTTTATCTTTGCCTATACCGTAAACCGCGAGTTTGTCGTGTCCGTATTCACGGATCCGCTGATTATTCGAGCCGCGCAGCACATCCACAATATACCCCAGACCAAAACGCTGCCCGGCGCGGTAGATGCAGGACAGCGCCTGCTGTGCCTCAACCAGCCCGTCATACTGTTTCGGCGGATCCAGGCAGATATCGCAGTTACCGCACGGTGTCTGGCGGTTCTCACCGAAGTAATTGAGCAATACCAGACGGCGGCAGGTCTGTGCCTGGGCAAACGCGCCCATGGCATTCAGCTTGTGCTGTTCGATATCTTTCTGCGGCCCGGCCGGTTTTTCATCCAGACAACGGCGCAGCCACGCCATATCCGCCGGGTCATAAAACAGAACCGCTTCCGCACTGACCCCGTCACGTCCTGCACGGCCGGTTTCCTGATAATAGGACTCAATATTGCGCGGGATATCAAAGTGCGCGACAAAACGGACGTTGGATTTGTTAATCCCCATCCCGAATGCCACCGTGGCGACCACGACCTGTAAGTTGTCCTTGAGGAAAGCATCCTGGACCCATTCACGCTGTGAATTATCCAGGCCGGCATGATACGCCGCGACACTCAGTCCGCGCTTTTGCAGACGGGCGGCGACATCTTCCACTTTATTACGGCTGTTACAGTAAATAATACCGCACTGGCCTTTCTGACCACGGACAAACATCCACAGCTGATCAAACGCTTTATATTTTTCCACCAGCGTGTAGCGGATATTCGGGCGGTCAAAGCTGCTGATGTGGATCAGCGGGTCACTGAGGCGCAGCCGCGAGCAGATATCAGAACGGGTGGTATTATCGGCGGTGGCCGTCAGGGCAATCACCGGCACACCCGGCAGATGCTGGCGAAGCTCGCCTATCGCGCAGTATTCCGGCCGGAAATCGTGTCCCCACTGAGAGATACAGTGCGCTTCATCCACCGCCAGCAGCGACGGCTGCCACTGCTGTAACTGGCGGATAAAACTGCTCATCAGCAGGCGTTCCGGTGCCACATACAGCAGTTTGATGCGGTTATTGTGACACCCTTCCAGTACCTTCTGCTGTTCCTGCGCGGTCTGTGCCGAATTCAGATAACCGGCTTCCACCCCGAGCAGGCGCAGCTGATCGACCTGATCTTTCATCAGGGAAATCAGCGGTGACACCACCACTGTCAGCCCCGGCAGCATCAGTGCCGGAATCTGATAACACAGTGATTTCCCGCCGCCCGTCGGCATGACCACCAGACAATCGCGTCCGCCGGTCACGGTATCGATAATATCGGACTGTCCGGCACGGAATTGCTGATAACCAAAGACCTGGCGCAGGATAGCGTCAGCGTCGGGCAGGGTATTGATGACTTCAGCGGTAGACACGCAGCTCCTCAGGTGAAACAGAAATCCGGGCAGTGCATTCTGCCGGTGAAAAGATGCTTCTATGCTAGCTCAGTTTGCCATCAGATAACAGACTATCCGCACGGACGGTGATAATATTCGATCGGTGCTGAGTTTTTTTGCGCACACCTTCTGGTGTAATTTTGTGATGCGCGTTACACTTTCACATCTTTTTAACGTCTTTGCTGCCATCCGGCGTATCGCAGGCGATCACATTTTACGAATAATTAATTAATGACGTGATTATTCACGTTGTAACTATGTAGTATCAATGCGAGAGTGACCGCGCCGGCAGGCATCTTCTTTTCTTCTTTCTTTCAGACTTGGACTATCATGAGCCAGCAACAGACCGTAAAAGGCGTCCTTTGTGCTCTCGGCGCTTACTTTATCTGGGGTATTGCCCCTGTGTATTTCAAACTGATCCAACAGGTGCCTGCGGATGAGATCCTGACACACCGGATTATCTGGTCATTCTTTTTTATGATCCTGCTGATCACCGTGTCACGCCAGTGGCCGCGTATCCGCCAGATTATCCGCCAGCCGAAGAAGATCATGATCCTCGCGCTGACCGCCTGTATTATCGCCTCTAACTGGCTGATCTATATCTGGGCGGTGAACCACAACCATATGCTGGAAGCGAGTCTCGGGTACTTTATTAACCCGCTGGTCAACGTCCTGTTCGGAATGCTCTTTCTCGGTGAGCGTTTCCGCCGTATGCAATGGTTTGCCGTGTGTCTCGCCTTTACCGGCGTGCTGATCCAGCTCTGGCAGTTCGGTACTGTGCCGGTGATCGGGCTGAGTCTGGCCATGACATTCGGCCTGTATGGTCTGCTGCGCAAAAAACTGGGGGTGGATGCCCAGGGCGGAATGCTGGTGGAAACCCTGTGGCTGCTGCCGGTTGCGGGAATTTATCTGCTTTTCTTTGCCAACAGTGCCACCAGCAATATGACCATGAACAGCCTGACGCTGAATCTGCTGCTGATTGCCGCCGGGATTATCACCACCGTGCCGCTGCTGCTGTTTACCGAGGCCGCTAACCATCTGCGTCTCTCCACGCTCGGCTTCTTCCAGTACATCGGTCCGACCCTGATGTTTGTGCTGGCGACCACCGCATATGGCGAGGCTATTTCCGCCGAACGGCTGGTAACCTTCGCCTTTATCTGGGCGGGACTGATTGTCTTTACCCTGGATGCACTGTACACCCAGCGCCACCGCTACAAAAAAGCGTGATATCCTGTGAGACAGCGCCGGATCTGCCGGTGCTGTCACCGGGAGGATAAATATGGACTGGATCACGCATCATCTGGCGGTACTGCACGACCACCCGCTCTGGCTGCTGGCCATTCTGTTTGTTATCGCCCTGAGCAAATCCACGATTATTCTCTCATCTGTCCTGCCGCCCGCCTCTGTCATGCTGATGACGGTAGTGACGCTGGCATTTCCGGTCGTTCCGGTGGTGATTATCTGGCTGGTGATTACGCTGGGTGCTGCCTGTGGTTCGATGATTTCGTATTATCTCGGCCGTCTGATTATCACCCGCAACTATTTTCCGGGGCTGATGGCGAAATACAAAACCGCCCTCGGTAAAGCCCAGGCACGGCTTCAGACCAGCGGGCTGCTGATCCTGTTTACCTCACGGTTTATTGCGGTGCTGCGCTATCTGATCCCGATGGCGGCCGGATTGCTGCGTTTCACACAGACCCGCGTGCTGGTAACCTGTCTGCTCTCTGCCGGGGTCTGGACAGCCCTTTACATGCTGATTGCAAAGGGCATTGAATTCACATTTTTCTGAGGTTGGATGTTACAGCCAATTCTTGCGTTTGAAGTAGAGATACGGCGCGAGTGCAGCAGCAACCATCACCCCGATCGCAGCGGGATACCCCAGCGACCAGTCCAGCTCCGGCATAAATTTGAAGTTCATCCCGTAACTCGATGCCACCAGTGTCGGCGGCAGGAATACCACAGAAACAACGGAGAAGATTTTGATAATGCGGCTTTGTTCGATATTGATAAAGCCCATCGCCGCCTGCATCAGGAAGTTCACTTTCTGGAACAGGGATTCATTATGCGGCAGCAGGGATTCGATATCGCGCAGGATTTCGCGTGCCTGCTCCAGCTGATTCGCCGGCAGACGGGTACGGCGGACCAGGAAGTTCAGCGCGCGCTGGGTATCCATCAGACACAGACGGACTTTCCAGCCGATATCTTCCTGCTCGGCCAGGGCAGACAGGGCTTTATCGAACTCATCATCCTGCTTGCCTTTCATAATCGCCCGGCTGAGTGTTTCCAGATTGCTGTAGATGTTTTCGATTTCATCCGCCAGCTGCTCGATTTTGGTTTCAAACAGATCCAGCAGGATTTCGTAACCGTTGCCGTCCTGCATGGTCTGTTTGCGCGCGCGCATACGGTACAGGCGGAAAGCAGGCAGTTCCCGCTCACGCAGCGTGTATAAACGCCCGTCACGCAGGGTAAATGCCACAGTGGAGTTTCCGGCGTGGTCGTCCGCATCTTCGTAATAGAAAAAGGAGTGGACGTGAAGCCCGTCATCGTCCTCAAAGAAACGCGCGGAGGCTTCGATATCATCCAGTTCCGGGCTGGTTGCCAGTTCCTGGTTGAACTGAGTCTGAATCAGCTGCCGTTCATGCTCTTCCGGTTCCGAAATATCCACCCACAGCGCATCTGTCAGGGCGTCGCCCTCTTCTAAATCAAGACGTTGCAAACGCTTATTGTCAACTCTGAATGCGCTCAGCATGGTATGCGGCCTCCGGGAACGAAAGGAAAAGAAAAAGTGTGCGCATGTTATGCGCAGATGAAAAAGGGTGTCAACCGGTTATTATCCGATTAACACCTTACTCTGCGGGAGATCAGGGTTTTTCCAGTTTGGCGTAGGAGGCCACCAGCCATTTGATCCCTTCACCCTGGAAGGCTATCTGTAAGCGGGTATGCTCGCCGTTACCTTCCATATTGATGATAGTGCCCTCCCCGAATTTCGGATGACGGACACGCTGCCCGAGGGTATAACCGCTGTCATTGGCGGTGATCGGTGTGCCGAGCCGCTGATGATTAACCGGGCGGGATACGGTAGCACGCAGGCGCACTTCCTCCACACACTCCGGCGGCAGTTCACCGATAAAACGGGATGGCCGGTGATACACCTCTTTGCCGTACAGACGGCGGGTCTCGGCATAGGTCAGAGTCAGCTTCTGCATGGCACGGGTCACACCGACATAGGCCAGCCGCCGCTCCTCTTCAAGACGGCCGCTCTCCTCCATCGACATCATGCCCGGGAACATGCCCTCTTCCACCCCGACGATAAAGACCTGCGGGAACTCCAGCCCTTTGGCGGAGTGCAGTGTCATCAGTTGGACAGCATCCTGATAGCGGTCCGCCTGACCTTCGCCGGATTCCAGCGCGGCATGGGACAGAAATGCCTGTAACGGCGTCAGCCCTTCGTCAGCATCCTGATAGCTGAACTGGTTGGTTGCGGTCACCAGTTCCTCTAAGTTTTCGATCCGCGCCTGGGCTTTTTCACCTTTTTCCTGCTCATAGTGCGCCCGCAGACCGGAATCGCGGATCACGCGGTCAGTCTGCACATGCAGCGGCAGGCCGTCAGTTTCCTGCGCCAGCAGATTGATCAGCTCGAGGAAGCGCCCCAGCGCGGAGGCAGCGCGTCCCGCCAGTGCTTTTTCTTCCAGCAGCACACCGCAGCTTTCCCAGAGGGTCAGTTCCCGCTCACGGGCAGTCTGACGCACCACGTCCAGGGTGCGGTCGCCGATCCCGCGTGTCGGGGTGTTCACCACACGCTCAAATGCGGCATCATCATGACGGTTTGAAATCAGGCGCAGATACGCCAGCGCATCTTTGATTTCCTGGCGCTCGAAGAAGCGCTGACCGCCGTAAATACGGTACGGCAGCGCGGCCTGTAACAGCGCCTCTTCCTGTAAACGGGACTGGGCGTTACTGCGGTAGAGAATCGCGCAGTCCGCCAGCGCACCGCCGTTCTCATGCCACTGTTTGATGCGTCCGACCACATAACGCGCCTCATCCAGATCATTAAAGGCACAATACAGAGAGATAGGCTCGCCGTCCTCACCGTCCGTCCAGAGGTTTTTCCCCAGCCGGTCGCTGTTGTGCGAGATCAGGGCGTTCGCCGCTTTCAGGATATTGTTGGTGGAACGGTAATTTTGCTCGAGGCGGATAGTGGTCGCGCCCGGGAAATCTTTCAGGAAGCGCTGGATATTTTCCACCTGCGCCCCGCGCCAGCCGTAGATAGACTGATCATCATCACCGACAATCATCACTTTGCCGGTATCACCCGCCAGCATGCGCACCCAGGCGTACTGGATGCTGTTGGTGTCCTGGAATTCGTCCACGAGGATATTGGTAAAACGGTCACGGTAGTGCTGTAAAATCGCCGGTTTGTTGAGCCACAATTCATGTGCGCGCAGCAGCAGCTCGGCAAAATCCACCAGCCCCGCACGGTCGCAGGCTTCCTGATAGGCCTGGTAGATCCGCAGCCAGGTGGCTTCCACCGGGTTGCCGTAGCTCTCAACATGCTGAGGCCGCAATCCTTCATCTTTTTTACCATTGATATACCAGCAGCCCTGTTTGGCCGGCCACTGTTTTTCATCGAGATTCATGGCTTTGATCAGACGGCGGATCAGGCGGATCTGATCTTCACTGTCGAGGATCTGGAAATCCTGCGGTAATCCGGCATCAAGGTGATGCGCCCGCAGCAGACGATGTGCCAGGCCGTGGAACGTCCCGATCCACATCCCGCCCTCACTGGTACCGACCAGCTCTTCAATACGGTGGCGCATTTCCGCCGCCGCTTTGTTGGTAAAGGTCACTGACATCACCGAAAACGGAGAGGCATTCTCCACTGCCAGCAGCCAGGCGATACGGTGCACCAGCACCCGGGTTTTTCCGGAACCGGCACCCGCCAGCACCAGCATGTTTGAGCGGGGAGCCGCCACCGCTTCGCGCTGTTTATCATTAAGGCTTTCAAGCAGATAAGAGACGTCCATAATTTCCATCAGTGTTTTGTGCGGCAGTGCCGCGAAAGAAAAAGCGCCTTCCGGACAGCCGGATCCGGAAGAACTGGTTTTTTATACAGATAAAATTATAACAGTCCGGTTAAAGAATCCAACTGTGTAATTTCAATATGCGGCAGCAGGCGGGTTTCCGGGTCGTGATAAACATCGCGGCCGTCAAGGTTGATCCAGCAGGCCTGCATGCCGCTGCACAGCGCCCCTTCCACATCGGTATTCAGGTTATCACCGACATGCAGGATATTTTCTGCCGGGAGAGCCAGCCGCTGCGCCGCCGTGCGGTACATATCGTAGAACGGTTTTGCGCGCCCGTCAGGACCGGCTTTAAGAATAAAAGTAAAATAATCTGCCAGCCCGCATTTTTCCGGCTCCATATTGCCGTTGGTGATCGCCACCAGCGGAATTTTGGCCGCCAGCGCAGTCAGCGTGTCATGCGTGGACTGTGGTACATCAATACGGCTGCGCCACTGCGCAAAATGCGCCATTACCGCATCCGCCCCGGCCTGAGCACGGGTGGCGGTATAGCCGTAATGCAGGAAAAAAGTACGCCAGGAGAGCAGACGCCAGCGGCTGACATCATGGAAAATCTCCGGCTGCTGACGGCGGATCCGGTCACGGAACACATTAATATAGTCAGCCGGTAATTCACTGAAACGCGGATCATACTGACGGATAAACGCAATGACCTCCTCCTCGGTTTTATCCATCACCGGACGATTATCATACAGCGTGTCGTCAAGATCGAACGTCATGGCGCGGACAGGTGAAAGGGGGCGGTAAAAACGCATTACGGTTTTCCTCGTTTGGCCCGCGGATGTGCAACATCATACACATTGGCAAGATGCTGAAAATCCAGATGGGTATAGATTTGCGTGGTGGACAGATTAGCATGCCCCAGCAATTCCTGCACGGCGCGCAGGTCGCCGCTGGATTCCAGAATATGAGTCGCAAAGGAGTGGCGCAGCTTATGCGGGTTCAGATGGCTGTTCAGCCCCTGGTGCAGACCCCAGTATTCAAACCGTTTCTGCACATTACGCGCTGAGATCCGCTTACCGCTTTTGGTGGAGATAAACACCGCCCGGTCTTCCGGATCATACAGCTCACGCAGCGGCAGCCAGCGTTCCAGACAGGCAACCGCCGTTTTGCCGAGCGGCACTTTACGCTCTTTGCTGCCTTTCCCCAGCACCCGTACTTCACCGGTGGCCAGGTCAAAATCCCCGGTATTCAGCCCGACCAGCTCCGATAAACGCAGCCCCGCGCCGTACATCACTTCCAGCATGGTACGGTCGCGCACGGTCAGAGGATCATTACTGCTGATATCCATCAGCCGGGTAATATCATCCACATCCATGTTTTTCGGCAGATGCCGCCCCTGTTTCGGGGCACTGACAGCCTTGGCCGGATTGGCGGGCAGCAGGCCGTTACTGACCTGCCAGTCAAGAAATGAACGGAGAGCGGAAAGACGCAGCGCCAGACTGGCGGGCTGTAACCCGTTACGGCGGCTTTTTGCGGCCAGCATCCGCACTGTTGCCGGTTCCAGTTGTGCCCAGCAGCGGAGTTTACCGGCGGCCATCATTTCCGCCAGCGCGGTGAGCTGGCGGCGGTAATTGGTAATCGTGACCGGACTTAACCGGCGCTCTACCCGCAGATACTGCAGAAACTGTTCTGCCGTGACCAGCAGGTCATCTGCCGCGCTGTCCGTCATGCCAGCTCCACCCAGCGCTGCAGCAGCTGCGGCAGGAAATAGGCTACCTGTTCCAGCATCGCGGTACCCATATCTTTCTGATAGTGCTGCTTGTCACGGCTGACAAATATCACTACACCGAGGTCATGCTGTCCGCCCAGCAGCGATACAGACGCTGAACCGACAAATGCACTGTCCGGCAGCAGCAGCTGAATTTCAGGGGCTGTCAGTTGTCCCAGATAATGGTTGCGATCCCCGAAGCGGGAGAGACGGATGGCTTCAAAGTGTGCGCGGGATAAGGCCAGATCCTGATGACGGAACGGCGCACCCAGCCGCCAGCTGTCAGTAAACAGACGGATTCTGGCATGACTGAGTTTCAGCCCCTTCGCCCACTGATTCAGGCGTTCGGAAAAATCATCAAGAGAAGTCGCGGCGGACAGCGACGCCAGCAGTTTCAGCAGGCGCGAGAACAGGTGTTCGTTTTCACGGGCCTGTATCATCAGCTGCATCAGATCATCCGTCAGCGTGCCTATCCGCTCACGCTGGCGTCCGAGCTGCCACTCCACCAGAGAGACCGCACCTTTTACCGGGTGCGGGATGGTCATGTCAGTGATCTGCGCGGCATTGCGGATGAAAAAATCCGGATGCGCTTTCAGATACGCCAGCACCGCCTCCTCATCCGGCTCTCCGGAAGGGGCAAATACGGCCGTATCCTGTTGACTGTCCATTGCTATTTATCCTCTTTATGATGATTAAAGATGGATAACACCATCATATACATGCGTGGCCGGGCCGGTCATAAACAGGGGTTTTCCCTCACCTTCCCAGCTGATAAACAGGGTACCGCCGGGTAAATCCACCTGCACATTTTCTGCCAGCAGGCCCTGGCGGATCCCGACAGAAACCGCCGCACAGGCGCCGCTGCCGCAGGCCTGTGTTTCACCGACACCGCGCTCGTATACGCGCAGACGGATATGGTCACGCGACAGGATCTGCATAAAGCCGATATTTGCCCGCTCCGGGAAACGCTCGTGGCTTTCCAGAACAGGGCCGATAACCTCAACTTCCGCCGTTTCCGTGCTTTCCACCTGGATAACACAGTGCGGATTGCCCATCGACACCACACCACACAGAACCGTGCGTTCAGCGGCGCGGATAATATAGGTTTTCTCTTCTTTGACCGCGCGGAACGGTACCAGCGCCGGTTCAAACTCCGGCACACCCATATTCACGCGGACATTGTCATCATCGGCAATCGTGAGCACCATGCGTCCGGACTGCGTGCTGACACGGATATCCCGTTTGTTGGTCAGCCCTTTGAGGCGGACAAACCGGGCAAAACAGCGCGCGCCGTTGCCGCACTGCGCCACTTCACTGCCGTCGGCGTTAAAGATGCGGTAGTGAAAATCCAGTTCCGGGTCATAGGGCGCTTCCACCACCAGCAGCTGATCAAAGCCGACACCGGTGTGCCGGTCTGCCAGACGGCAGATAAGCTCCGGAGAAAAATAGATATTCTGGGTGACGGCGTCCACCACCATAAAATCATTACCCAGGCCGTGCATTTTGGTGAACTGCATGTTCAGATCCTGTTTACGCCTCAGTAACCGGGGTTATCCGGTGGTCATTTTTGCGTTTTGCCGGTCTCAGCGTTGTCAGTCTGCACAGCAGACTGCTCTGCCGCAGGCTTGGCTGCAGGCGCGCTTTTCGCGGCGGCAGGCTCTTCCGGCGGGAAGTAAAGCGGGCCTTTCAGTCCGCAGCCGGACAGGGTCAGCAGCATCACGGCGGATACCGCACAGATCATTTTTTTCTTCATTTACAGTCATGCCTGTTAATCATCGGTCAATACCCTCTATAATCGCAGTTAGATGTCGAAAAGCAAATAGGAAATGACGATGAACGATACAGAATTTCACCGGACAGCCGATGCGTTGTTGCAGGATATTGAAGCAAAATTAGATGATTACGACGGTGATGCGGATATTGACTGCGAAACCAACGGCGGTGTGATGACCCTGAGCTTTGAAAACGGCTCAAAAATTATCATCAACAAGCAGGAAGCATTTCATCAGATCTGGCTGGCGGCACGTAACGGCGGCTATCATTTTGATCTGAAATCAGATAAATGGATTTGTGACCGCAGCGGCGGCGAGCTGTTTGCCATGCTGGCACAGGCCATCAACGAGCAGAGCGGCGAACCGTTCAGCTTCTGAGAGTCAGACTGACGGCACAGGTTCTGTGCCGTCGCATATCAGCCGCGCTGCCCGGCGGCCTGATACTGTAACGGCCGGACATCAGCATGAAAATCCGGATACGCGGTATCACGCGGCTCTTCCGCAACAGGCTGAGAGAACATCGTGCTGTGGAACGGCGTAACCTGTGTTTTACCGTCCGTTTTCAGGATCTGATAAAACTGCGGCAGATTGAAATTAATAAAACTGGAACCGTAAGTGAAGCGGTCATGAGAAGAGGAATAGAACCGGCTGACATCCCGGATCAGGTCTTCTTTGCTGCCTTCACAGCCGGAATAGATTTCCACCCGGTTTGATTCATCCAGCACATAAATATTGAAGCCGTTATCATCACGGTTTTCAAAGAAGAACTGAATAATCCCCTCACTGGCATAGCCGTCCACCACATCCGGCAGATGACCGGTTTCCGTGCTGATTTTCACCGGAAACCCGCGCAGTTTGTTGTTGGAAATCGCACCGTAGAATTCCACAGCATTTTCCAGTTTCTGCACCGAGACGTTAAGGCGCTCAAAGAACAGCCCCCAGGTCTGACCGGCCAGACGCAGTGCCTTAAAGCGGCCCGGATCCTGACGGTTGGTGGTCAGGCGCAGTTCAATACATTCGGAAACCAGCTGGCGGATGCGGGTGCTGATCAGCCCGCGCAGATGGCGGCTGTAGCAGAATACTTCCACGCCGGACGGCGGTGCGGCATCCTGGTGCATCTTGCCGAGAATGGTTTTCAGGGCTTCCAGCACCGACTGTTCACCGCTGAAATGCAGTGTGCGCACTTCATTCCAGGAGTTGCGGTACAGCAGATCAATACTGCCGACCAGGCATTTCTGCTCCTGACCGAAGCTGAACACATCCAGCTTGCTCATATCAAAATGCACGACCTGCTCGGCGAAATCTGCGGTCGGATCCTGCTCCAGATTGACAATAATCGCCAGATGGCGGATTTCACACGGGCTGTACAGCGCACGCGGTGTCGGGGCAGGCAGGCGGATAGGGAAATTCTGCGATACATCATGCACCAGTTCGTGCAGTTTCTGCTCGTCGCAGTGTGACTCACCGTTATGAATATAGACGCGGGTTCTGTCAGTCAGCAGGCCGTTGAAGTAAGTCCAGGAGACCAGCTTATTCAGATAGCGGTTATATTCCAGCGGCTGATGGCCGATGATGGTATGGATTGTCGGTGCCTGATTATACAGATACCAGCCGCTGCGGTTAGCGCGGCCCGGCGGAACATAAATAAAGGTCAGATTCTCTTCTGACAAGTCCGGCGAAATCTGCGGATTGACCAGGGTGACTTTCCCCGGCAGCGCCTCGAAAGCGGCATACAGTTTCCGTGTCAGCACCCCGATATCCTGCGGGCTGGCACTGACACTCAGATTATTGCGGCGCGCAAAGCGGATAAGGTTGCGGTAGCTCTGCATCATGGTGTCGAGCAGCTCATTGTGCGCATCCCGCACCTGCTCAATTTTCCAGGCATTACGGCGATCCAGCACCGCCAGCCGTTCCGGGGACCAGCCCCAGCCTTTCACCATCTCAGACAGTACCTGGCAGCGCCAGCCGCAGCAACCGCATGATGCACGTTCACTGACATCCGCAGGTGGCTTCTCACACACTTTCAGGTAGAAACAGCGGCGGATCAGATCAAGGCGGGTTTCATCATTGATAGCTTTCAGATAACGGGTGACGCGGTCGAGCATCATCGCGTAAGCATCCAGGCCGTGGTGAACAATCTCACCGGCATGCAGATGCTTTTTAAACTCAGTTGCCAGAAGCTGCCCGTTCGGGTAATCCCACGAGTAAGCTTCCAGCAGTAAACTTTTGATCACGGCTTTATACGGGGAATCCACACTCTTATAGAGCTGCCACAGACTGGCACCGAAGTACTCTTCCGCGGACAATTCGCCCAGACCGCCCAGATCCAGCCACTCGTTCGGGGTTAATACACCCTGCGCATAAAGGGAGAGAACATATTCATCATAGTGATGTTCTTCTTCTGCCGGAACCATGGTCCACAGCAGACGCTTACCGGCCATCCGCACGGCGGTCCGGTAAAATTCATCGAGCAGTAAAATATGCTGGGTCGAGCCGCAGTCCTCACCGTTGAGGCTGCCGCTGGCATTGTGGCGGAAACGGTTTTCATCGATCAGGAAGAAAGTGACATCGATACCTTTTGCGGCTGCCCACTCTTCAATCAGTGTGCATTTGCGGCGCAGGTTCTGTTTTTCATCGTGATCAAGCCAGGACTGATGACAGACCCAGATATCGAGATCAGAAGAGTGGCTCTGGCCGACAGACGAGGTGCTGCCCATGGAATAGATACCGGTAATCGGCAGTTCGCCGCCGGCATTGCACGGCAGACACTCTCCGTGCTGACGGGAAAACTCCGCCAGCCAGTGTGACTGGTAATCATCGGACGCCCAGAAACAGACACCGTGCGGCACATTACCCGGCACATAGCCCGGCATATCCGGATGGTGATGATGCAGCAGTACCGGCAGCAGACTGTACACGTCTTTAAACGCACGACTCATCCCGATGGTCGCGCGCTCAGATCTGAGCTGATTTATTGCATCCAAACGCTGCTTGAGTGTTTCAATATAAAGATACAAAGGATTCGCCTGATGTTATTTCATGTAACTGGAAACGACCTGATGCCCGGCTTTATACGTGTATGAATACAGACTGATAAGGTAATACTGAAAAATGATAAGAATCGAACCAAAGTTAAATTGCCGGAAACGTGATCAATCTAACACCTTCGGGCCAAAGGGTAAAGCTTCGCACTAAAAAAGGCACGATTACTCAAAGTTGTTATTAGCCGGATAACTAATTGTAAAATATATATTTTCGTTGAAAATCACCGGGATACACACAAAAAATCTAAGGAAATATTCGGGAAAACCGGTGTGTTTCTGTTTTTGTACACTTTTTAACCGAAAAAGTAATACTGCTTACTCACTCAGGGCGTTTTTATTTATTTTAATAATGCTATGAAATAGTTATTTAAATTGAATCGATTTAATTAATACAATTTTATAATTGCAAAATATTTTTATTATTTAAAATATGTTTTAATTATTTACTGACAGACTCCTGCCACCCGCCTGAGACTATTTATTCACTGCTCGTCTTTTTTCGTTGTTATCTGCCGGGCAGGTCTCGTCACGTAACTGGAAAAATTATCAGCAAAATGATAAAACAAAGGCAGTTTTTCTTATTTTTCCGGCTATGTTTCACATAAAAAAACACCGGATAAAAAGACAAGGATCCCTGATAATTATCATGACCACTCAATCTCTGCGTATTGCCACCCGTCAAAGCCCGCTTGCACTGTGGCAGGCCGAATTTGTCAGACAGGAACTGGAACTGCGCCACCCCGGGCTGCACGTCGAGCTCGTCCCGATGGTCACCAAAGGTGACATTATTCTCGACACACCGCTGGCGAAAGTCGGCGGCAAAGGGCTGTTCGTCAAAGAACTGGAACTGGCATTACTGGAAAACCGGGCGGATATCGCCGTGCACTCCATGAAGGATGTCCCGGTCGATTTCCCGGACGGACTGGGATTAGTCACTATCTGTGAGCGGGAAGACCCGCGCGATGCCTTTGTTTCCAACCATTATGACAGTGTGGATGCCCTGCCGCCCGGCAGTATCGTCGGCACCTCCAGTCTGCGCCGTCAGTGCCAGCTGCGCGAACGCCGCCCTGATCTGGTGATCCGTGACCTGCGCGGTAATGTCGGCACCCGGCTGGGCAAACTGGATAACGGCGACTATGACGCGATTATCCTGGCGGTTGCCGGGCTGAAGCGCCTGAAACTGGATGAACGCATCCGCTGTGCGCTGCCGCCGGAAGAGTCCCTTCCCGCTGTCGGTCAGGGTGCGGTCGGGATTGAGTGCCGACTGGATGATGAACGCACCCGCTCTTTACTCAGCGCCCTGAATCACGCGCAGACCGATATCTGTGTCCGCGCTGAACGCGCCATGAATACCCGGCTGGAAGGGGGATGTCAGGTGCCTATCGGCAGTTATGCTATCTGGCAGGGGGATAAAATCTGGCTGCGCGCGCTGGTCGGCGCACCGGACGGCAGTGAAATTGTCCGCGGTGAACGCCTGTGCGACCCGCAGGATGCCGCTGCTGCCGGGGTTTCTCTCGCAGAGGAACTGCTGGATAACGGCGCACGGGCTATCCTGACGGAAGTCTATCAGGGGCACACGCCTGCATGACCATCCTGGTCACCCGTCCCTCACCGGCCGGTGAAGCCCTGGTCAGCGCCCTGCGCTCACGCGGGCAGGATGCCCTTTCTGCCCCGCTCATCCGTATTTCCCCGGGACATGAGCTGCCGCTGCTGATTGCCAAAACAGAGGCACTTTCTCCCGGAGATGCCCTTTTTCTGCTGTCAAAGAATGCGGTTTATCACGCAAATGAACAGCTTATTCAACAGAATTACCTGTGGTCTGATAAGCTTTGCTATTATGGGATTGGTCAGTCAACCGCTAACTGCTTTGAACAACTGACCGGATTACCCGCCGCCTTTATGCCCGGCGGGGAAACCAGCGAACATCTGCTGACCCTGCCGGACTTACAGGATATGACCGGCCGCCGCGCACTTCTGCTGCGCGGTAACGGCGGCAGAGAGCATCTAGCACAGACATTGCGCGAACGGGGCGCAGTGGTGGATTACTGTGAATGTTACCGCCGCGAACCTGAGAATTACGACGGCGGGGAATGCGCCCTGTTGTGGCAGCAGCAACAGGTTCAGACGCTGGTCGTGACCAGCGGCGAAATGCTGCACCTGCTGCGGCAGCTGATACCGGCCGCGCACCTCGGCTGGCTGCTGCAATGCCGGATTATTGTTGTCAGTGACAGACTGGCAGCTATCGCACAATCACTGGGCTGGCAGAATATTGATGTCGCCGCCGGTGCAGATAATGAAGCCTTACTTCAGGCTCTTCAATGAACAGACATGGGACGCCACGAATGACGGAACACGAAAAAAAACCCGGATCGGCTGATGTACCTGAGACACAGGATGCCATAATCAGTACTGATCCGCAGGCAGAGAAAAAAGACACAACTGCCGGGAAAAAAGCGACCGCAAAAAACGTCACTGACAAAGCGGCGTCTGATAAAAAACCGGCGGAAACACCGGCGGCTGACAGCAAACCGGCTGATACCGCGCCGAAACCGGCACCGGAAGCGCCGCAGTCACGGAAAACCCCGCCTGCCGCTGAGGAAGAACAGCCCTCCGGCTTTCTGCGCGGTGCTATCGCTCTGGCTGTGATCCTGCTGATCGGCGGCGGTGTCTGGTATGCCTCACAGGCCGGTACTCAGACCCTGTCGAAAAACCTGGAAGCGGAAAATGCACAACTGAAATCTCAGATGGCGCAGCTGCAGCAGGAACAACAGCAGACACAAAAACAGATGCAGGAATTTATCGCGCAGCAGTCTGCACTCAGTGCACAGCATCAGCAGCAGGAAGAGGCTCTGAAACACGAGCTGGATTTACTGCGCAGTCGTGTCACTGCGCTGTCCAGTACTGATGTGAAAAGCTGGCTGCTGGCCCAGGCGGATTTCCTGGTCAAAATGGCAGAGCGCAAACTGTGGAATGACCAGGATGTGGTCACCGCGATGGTACTGCTGAAAAATGCCGATGCCAGTCTCGCCGAAATGAACGATCCGGGTCTGCTGGATGTGCGCACCGCACTGCGTAATGACATTACGGCACTCTCCGCCGTCAGTCAGATCGATTTTGACGGCACGATCCTGCGCCTGAACCAGCTTGCCGGTCAGGTGGATAATCTGCGTCTGGATGACGGCAGCCGTGACGGCGCGCCGATGGACAGCAGTGACAGTGAAGGGCTGACCTCCTCCGTTGCGGACTGGCGCACTAACCTGACCAAAAGCTGGAAAGGGTTTATGAGTGATTTCATCACCATCCGCCGCCGTGACAACACCTCTGCTCCGCTGCTGGCACCGAATCAGGACATTTATGTCCGTGAGAATATCCGCGCCCAGTTGCTGATCGCTGCTCAGGCGGTGCCGCGTCACCAGGAAGAGAGCTACAAACAGTCACTGGATGCGGTCTCCACCTGGGTCCGTGCCTATTTCTCTGACAGCGATCCGACCAACGCCGCCTTCCTGGCCGAAGTGGATGCGCTGGCCGCCCAGCCGATCTCAATGAGTGCGCCGGACAGCCTGACCAGCCAGCCGCTGCTGGATAAACTGGTACAGACCCGCATCCGCCGCCTGCTCAACGATGAAACCCCGCCGCCGGCACCGGCTGAGGCACCGCAGGAAACACCTGCTGCTGCACCGGCACAGCCGGAAGCCGCACCGCAACAGGAGGGATAACAGATGTTTAAAGTCTTTATTCTGTTTCTTATCCTGATTGCCGGGATTATTGTCGGCCCGCTGATGGCCGGACATCAGGGTTATGTCCTGATCCAGACCAATAATTTTGATATTGAAACCAGTGTCACCGGCCTGATCATCATCTTCCTGGTACTTCAGGCGGTTCTGATGCTGCTGGGCTGGTGCTGGCGTCGTCTGAAAAGCGGCAGCTCCCGCACCCTCGGCTGGTTTGGCGGTCATAAACGCAACCGCGCCCGTGCGCTGACCAACGATGCGCTGCTCAAACTGGCGGAAGGGGATTTCCGTCAGGTGGAAAAATTACTGAGCCGCAGTGCAGATAATGCCGAGCAACCGCTGGTCAACTATCTGCTGGCAGCGGAAGCAGCACAGCAGCGCAGCGATAATCTCCGCGCCAATCAGTATCTGGAGCGGGCTTCCGAGCTGGCCGGGCGCCATCAGCTACCGGTGGATATCACCCGCGCCCGTATTCTGCTGAGCCGCGATGAAATTCCGGCGGCAAGAACCGCTATCGACAATCTGCTGGAAGTCGCACCGCGCCATCCGGAAGTACTTCGCCTGGCGGAACAGGTGTATGCGCGCTCCGGTGCCTGGAAATCCCTGATCGCCATTCTGCCGCAGATGAAAAAATCCGGCGAATTTACGGATGAGCAGGTCGAACAGACTGAAATCCGTGCCTGGCTCGGTATGATGCAGCAGGTTGCGGATCAGGACGGCAGCGATGCCCTGCGTCACTGGTGGAAAAATCTCAGCCGCCATCTGCGCCACAATCCGGAGATGGCCGTGGCGGCCGCGCAGCACTTTATCGCCGGTGATGATATGGCGGATGCAGAAGCGGTGGTGCTCGACGGACTGAAGCGTCAGAAAGATCAGCGCCTGCTGATGCTGCTGCCGCAGATCCGGACAGACAATCCGAAAGCCATCCGCAAGGTGCTGAACCAGATGCAGAAGGAAGATGCGGATCAGCCGCTGCTCAACAGTACCCTCGGGCAGTTAGCCATGCAGGAAACACGCTGGGAAGATGCGGAGAAATACTTTAAATCTGCCCTGAGCGCCCGTCAGGACACGCATGATGCCGCCTGGCTGGCCGATGTGCTGGATAAGCAGAAAAAGTATGAGGAATCTGCCATGATCCGCCGTAATGCCCTGCTCAATACCCTGACGTTACCGGATGAAAAAACGCCCCGCGAATAAGCACAGGCGGATTCTTTTTTATCACACAGAGCCAATCCTGCCGGATTGGCTTTTTTTATGCCGGAACATCATTAAAAGGGATTGACGGAATACATTATTGATGGCAAGAATGAGACATAAAAAAACACCTATCGCGAAACGATAGGTGTATAAAATACAATCAGGTCTACAGACGGATGGTGCCTCACTCAACGTTACGTCCTGTTGGTGATGTAAAGATTTCGGGATCTTTTACATCGATAACCCGGACAATAGGCACCGAATTTAGCTCTGCGTCATCTCCGGGTTTATGAAGCTTACGCAAACATAAGAAATGAGATGAGCATCTACACCCTGATGTAATGCACAAGACGTGCCAACTTTTACGCCTTCTCGATCTCCCA
This sequence comes from Morganella sp. HSTU-ASny43, assembly GCF_022819185.1. Taxonomy (NCBI): domain Bacteria; kingdom Pseudomonadati; phylum Pseudomonadota; class Gammaproteobacteria; order Enterobacterales; family Morganellaceae; genus Morganella; species Morganella sp. HSTU-ASny43. Next base: position 34,303 of record NZ_WSPG01000023.1, on the reverse strand, counting down.
CGGTTCCCGTGGGTTTATTTTTTTTATCCTGCCTTCTGCTTATCAATCACTGATGCAAATCTGTCCGCAGTGTCTCTGTTTTGCGACGTTTTCTGACAGCATTATTTAAATCGTTATATATCAATATATTAAATGTCTCATTTTGGCGACATGCATTATGCCCGTTGTCGCCGGATCTATATAATAATCATAACATAATGATTTATATCGAAATTGTCAGATACCACCAATAGCGGCGGTTTTACGGAAAACGCGTGTGCTTTTGTCTGCCTGAACACCACATTAGCATCAGCACAAAAGAAACAAAAATCAGCTGCGGAACGACAGCCGGAAGAAAAGCAGGACAGGAAAAAACAGAAACCGCAGAAACGAAAAAACCCCGCTGTAAGCGGGGCTTTCTCTGAATATGGTCGGCGAGATAGGATTCGAACCTACGACCCACTGGTCCCAAACCAGTTGCGCTACCAAGCTGCGCTACTCGCCGAAAGGCTGACTTTTCATGATGATGGTGCGAAGGGGGGGACTTGAACCCCCACGTCCGTAAGAACACTAACACCTGAAGCTAGCGCGTCTACCAATTCCGCCACCCTCGCAGGTTCATCACTACAGTCATGTTACATGTTATTAAATGGGGTGGCTAATGGGACTCGAACCCACGACGACTGGAATCACAATCCAGGGCTCTACCAACTGAGCTATAGCCACCATAACATCGCAACATTTTACTACTTACAACAACGAAATACTATACCGTAACTCTTACACGCATAATGGCGCGCCCGACAGGATTCGAACCTGAGACCTCTGCCTCCGGAGGGCAGCGCTCTATCCAGCTGAGCTACGGGCGCTTTGCGCCGTTGCGGGAGAGGATAGTACGGATTTCTCATCCGTCTGTCCAGTGCTTTTTTTCACAAATGTATTGTTTGCTCAGTCTTTACCCGCTTTGCTGATAAAGAGAGCATTTTCCCGCAAAAAGCCGCCCGGACAGGGGCAATTATAATTTATTACCGTAGTAATAACCCAGAAATTTCAGCAGTTTTAACTGACGGCGGAAGCGGGTCGGTTGTGATAACAGGCGGTAGAGCCACTCCAGTCCCATGTTCTGCCACACCTTCGGCGCACGCTTCACATGACCGGTAAAGACGTCGTAAGTACCGCCCACGCCCATATACAGGGCATCCGGGTGGATCTTACGGCAGTCGCGCATAAAGATTTCCTGTTTCGGCGAGCCCATTGCCACTGTCACGATTTTTGCGCCGCTGTCGCGGATACGCTCAAACAGGACATCACGCTGTTCTGCGGTGAAATAACCATCCTGCGTGCCTGCCAGATTGACATTCCACTGTGCTTTCAGTTTGGCTTCGGTTTCCGCCAGCACTTCCGGCTTGCCGCCGACCAGAAACACCGGCGTGTTTTCCTGTCCGGCGCGTTCCATCAGCCCTTCCCACAAATCCGCCCCGGCAATCCGCGAGACATCCGCCTGCGGGTATTTGCGGCGGATAGCACGGACAATGCTGATCCCGTCCGCATACAGATATTCCGCGTTGCTCAGCAGTGTGTGCAGCGCCTCATCCTGTTCGGCGGTCATAACTTTTTCGGCATTAATGGCTACCAGCGTACCGGTTCTGATCTGTCCGTCCTTAAACAGATAATCCAGAAAATGCGCCTGATTCCGGAAACCCTGAATCGGGTGGTTACGGATAGAATACTGCGGGATAGTTTCCGCGCTGCCGGCATCAGAAGATAACGGTTCCATGCTAATTCCTTACGATGAAAGACGGGTGCGTTTGCCCTTTGAAATCACATAATGGCGGATAAGTCCGGCCGTTTCGAACAGCCAGTACAGTAATTTCGCCACCACCAGACAAAAGCCGAAAATAAGACAGAAAAACACCACGCGGGAAACGAATGAATCCATTCCTTCGCGGGCCAGCACAATCATGTTAAATATCGCGCCGAAACAAAATGCATGCAGAATGGCCGCTTTGTAACGGTTTGTCTCCCGTTTACCCAGCTCATACAGCCAGTCGAACCATTTGATTATCAGCCCGACCACCACCGCACCGAGCGGAATAAACCAGAAGCCGCCCATCACCACCAGCGAGCCGATCAGGGTCGGGGATATCGCCAGCCCGGAATGGTTGTTCAGCACTTCCCAGGTAAAATAGTTTGCCGCATTCAGTACGGTATCCGGCCGGTCCGGCCACAGCCAGGACGGGATAAATACATAGAAGTCACGGATAATCGGCGCCAGCCCCTGGAACTCAATTTTGTCGTAATTATTCAGCAGCAGGCCGAGGTTTTCCCACGGCGAGAAGGTATCGCGGGTCAGATAGAGGAACGTGTAAAACGCCTCTGCCCCGCTGACATCCAGGCTGTAACGTTTGAGTGCCAGCCAGAACATCCCCACCACGCCGAAGACCCCGGCGCTGACCAGCATCCACAGCGAAATCCAGCCGCGCACAATGCCGATAAACAGGAACAGCGCAAACGCGATAATGATGTTGGCGCGGGTACCGCCGACAATCACATAGGTCATAATCCCGAACGCCACCGTGGTGATCAGGAAGAAAATCCAGCGCTGGAATGTGGGTTTCAGGAAGAACACCACCAGCATCGCCGGGATAAAGAAGTAGAAAAAGCGCTTTAACGCCACGCCGGTGACCTGGCTCGAGAAAATCTGACTGTAGGTTTTCAGTTTAAACAGCAGCAGCCCGTTTTCCATAAAGAAAATACCGGCAGTCGCGACGGCAATCGCCGCCAGCAGCAGCCAGGTGAGCCGGGTTTCTGTTTTGTTCATGGAAAACAGCGGCGTACCGCTGTAAACCGCGTCAGGTCTGCGCAGCCGGGTTTTATACGCCACATAATAAATGGCATAGAAACTGACTGACGCCAGCAGCGCCTGTAACAGCGCGGACGGCGGCACCACCTGTACATCAAACTGGAACACCAGCGCAAAGGTAAACGGGAAGCCGAAAAAGAAGGTCAGCAGATAGAGCATGGAGAAAAAGATATTAAAACTGAAGCGGACCCGGCGGAATTCACGGTAGGTCAGCAGCAGAATAAAGGCCAGCGAGATAAACCAGACGGCAAACAGCCCGATGAAATCAAACTGACTCATGCCTGTGTCTCCTGCGCAGCGGCCAGTGCCTGCTCCCAGCCCTGCACAAAGTTCGGGCTGAAGAAGGCAATTTTTTCACGGTCGAGGGCGAACAGCTGTTCCCTCGCCTGTGCCACCACGTCCGGCGTCACGTCATCACCGTAAAACAGAACCGGCACCTGCTGCTCGGTCATATCCTGCCAGAACGGGTTCTGACGGCTTATCACAAACGGAATACCGAACTGGATCAGCAGACACAGTGTGCCGATCCCCTGCTGGCGGTTAAAAATAAAGTAGCCGAGGTCACATTGTTTCAGCAGATTCAGATAGATATCAAAATCCATCTTGTCTTTCAGGATCTCCGCCTGCTGCTGAGGGAACAGCTGCTGCGCGAAAGCATCCACTTCCGCAATATAGTCCCCGTTGTTTTCCGGATAGCCCATCGGGATAATGATTTTCACCTTCTCCCCGAATTGCTCATGAATGCGCGTCAGCGCCTCTTTATGGCGGTTTGAACGGTCACCCGAGTTACCCAGCAGGATCATCATATTATCGTCACCACGCGGCTCAGGCGGCGTTAAAACCGTCAGAGAGGGATCCATCCGCGTCGGGAAATAGAGCAGGTCAGCCGGGATCTTCGGGCAAAACTGAGCAAAATAGTTTAAATCGCCGCGCGTGCCGAATACATGACCGACCCGCTTCTGCGCCAGCCGGCGCAGATGATAAAACAGTCTGAATTTCAGCTGACGGGAATCCTCATACAAATCCGCGCCCCAGATATGCCAGTAAAACTGATGACGTTTAATTTTTCCTGATAATAATGCCAGCCAGATCAGGGCATTAAACTGACCATGGAAGAAAAAGCGGCACTGCCGGTCACGTTTTGCTTTCGCTGTGACGGCATTCGCCAGGCTTTTTTTATCCGGCCAGACATCCAGTTCCAGGTTGGGATATTGCGCCAGAAGCTGCCCGGCAGTGGAAACAACCATAAATTCAGGCATTTCCTCACGCGGCAGCTGCGGTGCCAGCACATCATTGAAGAAGCGCAGCACGGTCTGGTTATGATGCGGGATATCAGATCCTAAAACGTGAATTAAAGTTGTCATGCTCGCCTGCAATAGATCAGAAATACGCTACAACACAAAAGGAAGTAGATAATATATGTCAGCATATAGGCCTGTGCCGCGCCGACGGCACCATGTGCCGGAATCAGCCAGTACGCGGACAGCGTCAGTAAAGCAAACTGGGTCACTTCCGTGAGGATATAAAACCGCAGTGCGGCCTTGGCAATCACCAGATAACCGAAAACGTAAGCGCCCACTTTCAGGACATCACCAACCAGTTGCCAGGCAAACAGGTCACGCATGCCGGTAAATTTATCCGTGAACAGCAGCCAGATAGCAAAATCACGCAGCAGCCAGACCATAAAACTGGCCGCAGCCACCGCCGGTAACACAAATTTCAGTGATTTGATGATCTCACGGCGGATATCACTTTTTGCCTGTAACCGCGATAACGTCGGCAGCAGATAGACAGAAAACGACGCGGTAATAAACTGGAGATAAGCGTCCGAAATACTGGTCACGCCACCCCATATCCCCACCTCATCCCAGCTGTAGCGGGAGGCCAGCAGGTTCCGCATCATGATATACGCCACCGGCAGTGTGACCGCCGTCATCAGCGCCATCAGGGTGAATTTCCCCAGATGGGATGCAATCGCCCGATCCCAGGCCGGTTTCAGCTCAGAAAGCGGGAAATGGCGGCGGCGCAGCAGCATGGCAAAAGCCGGAATAATAATCAGCGCCGGCACCAGTGCCAGCCCGGCCAGTGCACCGTCATAGCCCCACCAGCGCTGGCAGAGATAATACGCCGTGACACCGATCAGACTGCCCGCGATCAGCGCCAGCGCATTGCCGGCCGCATCCCGGTATCCTTTGATAATCGCGAGAAAATAGTTGGCGTAAGCAATACCCATCTGGATAAAGGCCACCGCCGCAACAACATCCTGATAGGCATCATTGCCGTCAAACAGCGCCATGCTGATTGGTCTGCTGAACAGCAGAAACACAATCGCCAGCAGTGTCGAAAACACCAGAATCAGAGTTGAGGACGTACCTAATACCGCCCGGCGTTTTTCCGCATCATCACGGTGCTCGGCGATATATTTGGTCACGCCGTTAAAAATACCGGCACCTGACAATACCCCCAGCACCGTAATCAGCTGGCGGAAGTTCAGTGCCTGGCCGATACCGGCCGGGCCGAATGTCAGAGCCATTAATTTAATGACCAGCAGCCCCGCCCCGATTTTGATCAGGGTGGAGCCGGCGGTCCAGACAGAGGCTTTAGCGAGGGACATACTACGCGAAGAAGCCCTTAATCAGGTGGATCACGCGCTGCTGCTCTTCTTCTGTCATGTTGTAGAACATCGGCAGACGCACCAGACGCTCGCTTTCACGGGTGGTAAAGATATCCTCACCGTGGAAGCGGCCGAACTCCATACCCGCCGGGCAGCTGTGCAGCGGCACATAGTGGAATACGGTCAGCACGTCATTGGCTTTCATGTACTCGCTGAATGCGGTGCGCTCTGCCACATCTTTCAGTTTGATGTAGAACATGTGCGCGTTCTGTTCCAGATTTTCCGGAACAACCGGCAGCGTCAGCAGGCCATCCTGCGCCAGCGGAGTCAGGGCATCATAGTAAATCTGCCAGAATGCCAGACGGCGCTCGTTGATTTTTTCCGCTTCTTCCAGCTGTGCCCACAGGTATGCAGCCTGTAAGTCAGACATCAGATAGCTGGAGCCGATATCACGCCAGGTGTATTTATCCACCTGTCCGCGGAAGAATTCGCTGCGGTTGGTGCCTTTCTCACGGATGATTTCCGCACGGCCAATCATCGCCGGATCGTTAATCAGAGTGGCACCACCCTCTCCGCCGGAGGAGTAGTTTTTGGTTTCGTGGAAGCTGTAGCAACCGATATGGCCGATAGAGCCCAGCGCGCGGCCTTTGTAGGTTGACATCACGCCCTGCGCGGCATCTTCCACCACAAAGAGGTTATATTTCTTCGCCAGCGCCATGATGATGTCCATTTCACAGGCCACGCCTGCATAATGCACCGGTACAATCGCTTTGGTTTTATCCGTGATAGCCGCTTCGATCTTGGTTTCATCGATGTTCATGGTGTCCGGACGGATATCAACAAATACCACTTTTGCACCACGCAACACAAAGGCGTTGGAGGTGGAGACGAAGGTATAGCTCGGCATGATAACTTCATCACCCGGCTGGATATCCAGCAGAATTGCCGCCATTTCCAGTGAGGCTGTACAGGACGGGGTCAGCAGGACTTTGGCGCTGCCGAACCGTTTTTCCATCCACTCTTCGCATTTTTTGGTGAACGAACCGTCACCGCACAGCTTGCCGCTTTTCATGGCCTGCTGCATATATTCAACTTCAGTGCCGACTACAGGTGGTTTATTAAATGGAATCATTGCATCCTCGGTATAACCAGTAGGCAGTGCTGTCAACCGCACCACCGCTTTTTGTATAAAGGCGCATTGCCGCAAGGTTACTGAGTTGTGTTGCAACCCGTAATACACGGCAGTGATGTTCTGCACACCACTGTTGCGCCGCCGACATTAATTTCAGGCCGATACCCTGACCCTGATTGCCCGGCAGTACCGCCAGCAGCCCGATACGGGCGCTGCGTTTATCTGTCTGACGGAGAGTGACAAACCCGGCAATCTCATTGTTTTTATTGCGGATGAGCAGACAATCTTTATCGAATGTCCCGCGTACCGCTTTTTCCGCCCACACCGCATAAAAGCGGGCACTGTCATCCGGCCGGTACCACGGCGCACGGAAACGGCTCTGGCTGAAAACCTGTGCCGCCGCCTGTTTTATCACCGGGATATCCGTTTCATCCGCATAACAGAGTGTACTGTCAGACATTGCATTTTCTGTGCCACTCCTGAGTGACAATGCAAAATCCACCTCACTTTCTGCGAGGGAAAAGCCGAGTGCCGATAAACCGTCCAGTGCCGCGTTATCCCCGGCACTGATTTTGGCCTGCACCAGCTCATACGGCGCGAAATCTGCCGCAGACAGTGGTGCTGCGTCCGGGGAAAATGCCAGTTTTGCCGTTTTCAGGGCAAAAAAGTCACTTTCCCAGGCGAGATGCTCAATACTGGCGCGGACGGACATGGAGTAAATTCTTCAGATACTGACCATAACCGGTCTTCGCCAGCTGACGGGCGGATTCTGCCACCTGTTCGTCATTCAGCCAGCCGTTGCGCCAGGCAATCTCTTCCAGACAGGCAATTTTAAAGCCCTGACGTTTTTCAACCGTCTGTACAAAGGTGCTGGCTTCAATCAGACTGTCGTGAGTACCGGTGTCCAGCCAGGCAAAACCACGGCCGAGCAGCTCAACATTCAGTTCGCCGCGCTCCAGATACATCTGGTTGATACTGGTGATTTCCAGTTCGCCGCGCTCAGACGGTTTCACCTGCTTCGCGATATCAACCACCTGATTATCATAGAAATACAATCCGGTAACCGCCCAGTTGGATTTCGGATGAACCGGTTTTTCCTCAATCGACAGCGCGCGGAATTCATCATCAAATTCCACCACCCCGAAACGTTCCGGGTCCATCACCTGGTAGCCGAAAACAGTCGCGCCCTGCGTCCGGGCTGCGACACTTTTCAGTTTCGGGCTGAATGCATGGCCGAAGAAAATATTATCGCCCAGCACCAGGCTGCAGCTGTCATCACCGATAAATTCCTCACCGATGATAAAGGCCTGTGCCAGGCCGTCCGGCGACGGCTGTTCCGCATAGCTCAGAGAGATGCCGAACTGATCACCATTCCCCAGCAGACGGCGGAATGACGGCAGATCTTCCGGTGTTGAGATGATCAGGACTTCGCGGATCCCGGCCAGCATCAGCACGGACAGCGGATAGTAGATCATCGGCTTGTCGTAAATCGGCAGCAGCTGTTTTGACACCCCGCGGGTGATCGGGTGCAACCGGGTTCCGGAGCCGCCCGCCAGAATAATTCCTTTCATACCAGCCTCTTACTTATCCTGACCCAGTCCCAGACGCTGTCCGGCATACGAGCCGTCCTGCACCCGGCGCCACCAGGTTTCATTATTCAGATACCATTCCACAGTTTTGCGGATACCGGACTCAAACGTTTCCTGCGGGCGCCAGCCCAGGTCGCGCTCAATTTTGTCCGCATCAATCGCATAACGCAGATCATGGCCCGGGCGGTCTGTCACATAGGTGATAAGGTCACTGTATTTCGCGACACCGGCCGGCTTCTGCGGATGCAGCTCTTCGAGCAGCTCACAGATAGTTTCCACCACCTGAATATTTTTGCGCTCGTTATGGCCGCCGATATTGTAGGTTTCACCGATATTTGCCTGTGTCACCACGGTATACAGGGCGCGGGCATGGTCATCGACAAACAGCCAGTCGCGGATCTGCTCACCTTTACCGTAAACCGGCAGTGGTTTGCCGGAAATCGCATTGAGAATCACCAGCGGGATCAGTTTTTCCGGGAAGTGGTACGGCCCGTAGTTATTTGAGCAATTGGTGATCACAGACGGGAAGCCGTAAGTCCGCTGCCAGGCGCGTACCAGATGGTCACTGGAGGCTTTGGAGGCAGAGTACGGGCTGCTCGGTGCATACGGTGTGGTTTCTGTGAAAAAGCCGTCAGGCCCTTCGAGGTCACCGTAAACTTCGTCGGTGGAAATATGGTGGAAACGGAATGCGGATTTTTTCTCCGCATCCAGTCCCGTCCAGTAATGGCGCGCAGCTTCCAGCAGTGTGTAAGTGCCCACAATGTTGGTTTCGATAAACGCCGCCGGGCCGTCGATGGAGCGATCAACATGACTTTCCGCCGCCAGATGCATCACTACATCCGGCTGATACTGTGCGAACACGCGGTCAAGCGCCGCGCGGTCACAGATATCCACCTGTTCAAAGGCATAGCGCGGGTCAGCCGCCACCGGTGCCAGTGATTCGAGGTTACCGGCGTAGGTCAGTTTATCCACCACCACCACACTGTCAGCAGTATCACGGATAATATGACGAACAACCGCAGAGCCGATAAAACCGGCTCCGCCTGTCACTAAAATACGTTTCAACGCCATACTCCTTTGGTATCGATGATCCATTTCTGCGGGATCTGGCTGCCCGGAATGCCTCTGAACGGCGTGTGATCGACCAGCAGCAGAATAATATCCGCGTCAGTAATCGCTTTTTCGATGGAGACCAGCTCTGTCAGACCTTTCAGTTTGCCCGGCAGTTCATGAACATTCGGCTCAACCGCCAGAGTTTTCCCTGCATGCCACTCTGCCACCATTTTGGTGACCTGAACCGCCGGGCTTTCACGCAGATCGTCGATATTTGGTTTGAATGCCAGGCCAAAGCAGGCAATCGTCACTTCATTGGCACGTTTGCCGGTTTCAGTCAGGCAATCAGCAACTGCTTGTTTTACCTGATCAATAACCCACAATGGTTTGCCGTCGTTAACCAGACGCGCAGTGTGGATCAGACGGGCCTGTTTCGGGTTCTGCGCCACGATGAACCACGGGTCAACTGCGATACAGTGGCCGCCGACACCCGGACCCGGCTGCAGGATATTCACACGCGGATGGCGGTTTGCCAGGCTGATCAGTTCCCAGACATTAATGCCCTGGTCAGCACAAATCAGTGATAATTCATTCGCAAACGCAATGTTCACATCGCGGAAGCTGTTTTCGGTCAGTTTGCACATCTCAGCCGTACGTGCATTAGTGATGACACACTCACCTTCCAGGAAGATATAATAGAGTTTACTGGCGCGTTTTGAGGATTTTGGTGTCATCCCGCCAACCACACGGTCGTTTTTAATCAGTTCGACCATCACCTGGCCCGGCAGCACACGCTCAGGGCAGTAGGCGATATCGATATCCGATTCTTCACCCGCCTGCTGCGGGAAAGTCAGATCAGGACGTGCCGCTGCCAGCCACTCAGCCATCTGCTCAGTCGCACCGACCGGCGAGGTGGATTCGAGAATAATCAGGTCACCTTTTTTCAGTACCGGGGCAATAGATTCCGCCGCAGACTGCACAAAGGCCAGGTCCGGCTCATGATCACCTTTAAACGGTGTCGGTACGGCAATCAGGAACGCATCAGCAGGCTGAGGTTTGGTGAAGGCTTTCAGGAAACCGCCTTCCACAGCTGTTTTCACAACCGCACCCAGGTCCGGCTCCACAATATGAATTTCACCACGGTTAATGGTATCAACCGCATGCTGGTTCACATCCACACCAACCACTTTCTTCTGACGGGAGGCAAAAGCTGCCGCTGTTGGTAAACCGATATAACCCAGACCGACAACAGAAATAGTTTCAAAACTCATAATGTCACCTGATTGTTTTTCAATGCTTCAAGAATACGCTGGCACGCTTTTCCGTCCCCGTAAGGGTTATGTGAACGGCTCATCTCATGATAAGCCGCCGGATTGGTCAGCAATCGCGTTACTTCACGAACGATAGTGCCGGTTTCAGTGCCGACCAGACGAACAGTCCCGGCGTCAATCGCCTCCGGACGTTCGGTGGTATCACGCATCACCAGAACCGGTTTACCTAATGACGGTGCTTCTTCCTGAATGCCGCCTGAGTCGGTCAGGATCATATAAGCATGGTTCATAAGGTAGACAAAAGGAAGGTAATCCTGCGGACTGATCAGCACAATATTGCTGATATCATGCAGGATCCGTTTTACCGGCTCACTGACATTCGGATTGAGGTGAACCGGGTAGACAATCTGGACTTCCGGATGGGTCGTGGCAATCTCCGCCAGCGCGTGACAAATCCGCTCAAACCCGCCGCCGAAACTCTCACGACGGTGCCCGGTGACCAGAATCATTTTTTTGCTGCTGTCGATAAACGGATACTGTGCATCCAGCTGCGCCAGCAGGGCTTTGTCCTGCATGATGCGGTCACGGACTGCGAGCAGCGCATCAATCACCGTATTGCCGGTGACGAAAATATGATTGTCGCGGATACCTTCACGCAGCAGGTTTTCGCGTGAATTTTGTGTCGGCGCAAAATGGTACATCGCCAGGTGTCCGGCAATTTTGCGGTTGGCTTCTTCCGGCCACGGTGAGTACAGGTTTCCGGTGCGCAGACCGGCTTCCACATGACCGACAGGGATACGCTGGTAGAACGCCGCCAGGCTCGTTGCCATGGTGGTTGCGGTATCGCCGTGAACCAGAACGACATCCGGTTTAAAGTCGGCCAGAACCGGCTTCAAACCCTCAAGAATACGACAGGTAATATCAGTTAAATCCTGTCCCGGGCGCATAATATTGAGATCATAATCCGGTGTGATCTCAAAAAGGTGTAATACCTGATCCAGCATTTCACGATGCTGCGCGGTCACACAGACTTTTGCCTCAAAAGCCTGATCCGCTGCCAGCGCATGTACCAGCGGAGCCATTTTGATAGCTTCCGGGCGGGTACCAAATACAGTCAATACTTTCACTGAGAGTCTCTTTTATTTTATATGATATCCGGCTTTCCGGCCGGTGGCGGTTACCCGCCTTAAAACAGGCCGGGAACAACGCCCCGGCCGGTTATTCTGCCGCAACCGTTACGGACGGCGGCGGACCAGCGCCACACCGGCACCGGTCAGAGCACCGATAAAGCCCCACATAATCATCATGAAGGCACGGCGCGGGCTGTCGCGTTTTACCGGCTCATCCGGTGTCCGCAGATAGCGGTAGGCACGGAAGTTATCTTCCAGCGCGGGACCGACATTCAGCGTCGACAGCATGGCAATGTTCTGCTCGTAATCTTTGTCAAACTCCGGTCCGGCGGCTTCCAGTGTCTCCAGACGCGCCTGTAACATCGGCGTACCTAACAGGAACAGCTGGGAGGACGGCAGTTCTTCCGCAGGCACATCTGTCCGGCTGCGGCTGATCCCCTGTTTCTGTGCAGCCGCGATAGCATTTTTCAGCTGTCCGGTTTCACGCTGATACAGTGATTCCGCCACCATCTTCTGGCGTTTGACCAGTGCTTTCAGTGACTGTGACCGCGTTGCCCACGCCCCTTTCAGCTCATCGTTAAGATTCTGAGCCGCACGCGCGTTGGCAAAATCCACATACTGACTCAGCAGTTTCGCGGAGTCCGCTGCAGATTCCGCTGTCAGCGTCAGCGTGTCATTCACCAGTTTCTTCGTATCATCACGCGGGGTCAGCGTGATGTTATTGATCATTTCGTCCAGCAGTGCCGCATCTGCTTTGGCATCATTTTCCATGCGGGACTTGTAGTAATCCGTTTGTAACCAGAAATCACGGCGGGTATCATAAGATGCCGCCTGGGTAATAAATTCCTGATAGGCCTCATTCGGGATCGGCAGCAGTGCTGAAGATTCCTGAGCGGCATTCAGATGCGTGTCCAGATTACGCATAAATTGCTGCTGGGAATAATATCCGCCTAAATTATTAACGGTCGGATAATCAGTGATCGCCGTGGAATTCCACTTCTGCTGCATAAAATAACTGGCACCCAATGCAACCAGCGCAAACACAACCGCCATCCCGGCTATCCATAATTTTCCGCGCCATAACGACATAAATAACGCGCGGATATCTAATTCCTGGTCATACTGCGTTTGTTGCGGGTCCGGAGTATTTTCTGAACGCATATCAACATGTGCCTCTGTGGTTAAAAATTTAGTGTGTGACCGATTTGCGACGCACGCGGCGTCTGTGGCGTTTGATAAAACGGGCAACTTTCCAGGCGCGTTTTATGCAGTAGCCGTACATAATGAAAGCAAGCAAGAACAGTGCCAGCATCACCCACTCAGGGACAAAGCTGAGGACCTGTCCGGCAATACCAATGGCCGCTAATACTGCCGCAGCAAGGGTTATCACCACAAAGGATTCACGGGACGTAAACCCGGAACGCATAATCAGATGATGAATATGCTGGCGATCCGGTGAAAACGGGCTCATCCCTTTGCGCAGACGGCGGTACATAATCGCCACCATATCCATCAGCGGAATGGCGATAATCCACAGTGCGGTCACTGCATTAATTGCATGCGGCTCCCCGCCCTGTGAGGCCGATGTCAGCAGCCAGATAATGGTGAACCCGATCAGCGTACTGCCCGCATCCCCCATAAACACTTTAAAGCGGCGGCCGAACAGTCCGAGGTTAAAGCAGATATACGGCAGAATGGCAGCGATAAAGGTAAAGCACCAGAATGCCAGGCCACTGTTACCGCTCAGGGCAAACAGGATCCCCAATGCGCCGAAAGAGACACAGGAAAGCCCGCCGAGCAGCCCGTCGATACCATCCACCATATTGAACGCATTCACCGCGCCCCATACCGCAAACAGTGTCAGCACATAGCTGAACGGCCCGAGTGTCAGTTCCCACGGCCCGAATGCATGCCCCAGGCTGTCGATTTTCAGGTTGGCAAACACCATCATAATGATAGCAACCACTGCCTGAACACCGGCCCGCAGTTTCACACTGAGGTCAAACCGGTCATCGAGCGCCCCGACCAGCACCAGTGCACCGGCGCACCCGAGATAAATAAATTTATGCGCAATAAACTCATCACTGATGAGGAAAGCAAAGCAGACACTGATAAAAATCGATATTCCGCCGACCAGCGGGACCAGTCCCTGATGCTTTTTGCGGTAATTGGGTTTATCCACCAAACCGACAGCGACGCCAGCCTTACGGGCAACAAAGACCGTCGCTGTGGCGAACACAAATATGATTAGGAGTTCAGTTAACATAGTGAGATTCACAACAACCCTTTCTGATATTTTTATTATCCCTGCCGGCCGATATCACCGTGCAGAACCTGCCATTACCGGGCAAAATAATATATGCAAGAAACATACCATGCCTTGCCGCACAGGGGTTTATGACATAATCGGTAAAAAAAAACGCCACAATGCATGCGGCGTTAGTTATAAAGTGTCGTCAAAAAGCTACGAGCGTTTCATGAAGTCGAAGAACTCTTCGTTGGTCTTCGTCATCGCGAGTTTGTTAATCAGGAACTCCATCGCATCAATCTCACCCATCGGATGGATAATTTTGCGCAGGATCCACATTTTCTGCAGTTCGTCCTGAGTGGTCAGCAGCTCTTCTTTACGTGTACCGGAACGGTTGTAATCAATCGCCGGGAAGACACGTTTTTCTGCAATCTTACGGGACAGGTGTAATTCCATGTTACCTGTACCTTTAAACTCTTCGTAGATAACTTCATCCATCTTCGACCCGGTATCAACCAGCGCCGTTGCGATGATAGTCAGGCTTCCGCCCTCTTCCACGTTACGCGCAGCACCGAAGAAACGCTTAGGACGATGCAGGGCGTTAGCATCCACACCACCGGTCAGTACTTTACCGGAGGACGGAACCACGGTGTTATAGGCACGGGCCAGACGGGTAATGGAGTCGAGCAGGATGATGACATCTTTTTTATGCTCAACCAGGCGTTTGGCTTTCTCGATAACCATTTCCGCGACCTGAACGTGACGCGCAGCTGGTTCATCAAAGGTGGATGCGATAACTTCACCTTTGACCAGACGCTGCATCTCGGTCACTTCTTCCGGACGTTCGTCAATCAGCAGAACCATCAGCACACAGTCAGGGTAGTTATGTGCGATATTGGCCGCGATATTCTGCAGCAGCATGGTTTTACCGGCTTTCGGCGGTGCCACAATCAGACCACGCTGACCACGGCCGATAGGAGCAGCCAGATCAAGAACACGGGCGGTTAAATCTTCTGTTGAACCATTACCGCGCTCCATACGCAGACGACGGTTTGCGTGCAGTGGAGTTAAGTTTTCAAACAGGATTTTACTGCGGGCGTTTTCAGGTTTGTCAAAGTTAACTTCGTTAACTTTCAGCAGGGCAAAATAGCGCTCACCTTCTTTCGGCGGACGGATTTTACCTGAAATGGTATCACCGGTACGGAGGTTAAAACGGCGGATTTGGCTGGGAGAAACGTAGATATCATCAGGACCTGCGAGGTATGAACTGTCAGCAGAGCGGAGGAAACCAAAGCCGTCCTGCAATATTTCCAGCACACCGTCACCGAAAATATCCTCGCCGCTCTTCGCGTGCTGCTTGAGGATAGAGAAGATGATGTCCTGTTTTCTCATGCGGGCCAGGTTTTCCAGCCCCATATTTTCGCCAAGAGTAATCAGCTCTGATACCGGCGTATTCTTTAATTCGGTAAGATTCATAATGGTGGGTTCTTTGACTCGGGGTGTATCTCGAATTATGAACGTGAATAATACGGTAACGTTATCGTTACCAGGTTAATTTTTTACAAAACCGATTTTCACTGTTAATACGAATATTTTTGCATTTCCAGGTAATCGTCTGCAAGGCTGACTGTGAACACCCGGCACAGGGCAAGATGTGATGCACATCCTATTTGGGAGAACAAATTGGGTGACATTCCCGCAAATTAGATTTATCTCCGAGGGATAACCGGACACCGGGACCGGGATATCGGATACCTTGATGTATCCGGAGATAACAGACTTTCAGACACTACAGAGTTGTCAGTATGCTATGCTGTCTGAGGAGCTTCAGCGATACCTGATCAGCTGGCGCTAACTTATCATGCTTCAGAGAAGACGTCCAGCGGGTGAACAAGGATTAATTCACGTTCCCGCAGGACATCTTAACGACATATGCTGAAACCGGCTATCAGATATTGTTATCGATAAAGGTTTTCAGCTGGGTTTTGGATACCGCACCAACCTGCGTTGCCTTCACCACGCCGTCTTTGAACAGCAGTAATGTCGGGATACCGCGGATGCCGTATTGCGGCGCTGTCTGCGGGTTATCATCGATGTTCAGTTTTGCGATAGTGATTTTTCCTGCATATTCGTCGGCGATTTCGTCTAGAATAGGGGCAATCATTTTACACGGGCCACACCAGGCTGCCCAAAAATCAACGAGCACAGGGCCGTTTGCTTTTAATACGCTTTGTTCGAAAACGGAATCAGTCAGGTAAATAATTTTATCGCTCATTGTTCCACTCCAAAATTTGTACGATACCCGGTTAGTCTACCATTATTTAATGATAGGATTTACCTATTTCAGCGAATAGACTTCCGTAACGCAACATTAAACTGATATTCTACCTAAATATGAGCAAAACACATTTAACAGACAAGAAGTTTTCTGACTTCGCCTTGCATACTAAAGTGGTAGAAGCGCTTGATTCTAAGGGCTTTTATAACTGCACGCCTATTCAGGCGCTGACACTTCCCCTGACGATCAACGGCCGGGATGTTGCAGGACAGGCACAAACAGGAACAGGGAAGACGCTGGCATTTCTGACGTCAACGTTTCATCATTTACTTACCCATCCGGCACCGGAAGGCCGCAAAATCAATCAGCCGCGTGCGCTGATTATGGCCCCGACCCGCGAACTCGCGGTTCAGATCCATTCCGACGCCGAACCACTGTCTCAGCTTACCGGGCTGAAAACCGGCCTGGCTTACGGCGGTGACGGCTACGACAAACAAATCAAAGTGCTGGATGAAGGCGTCGATGTGATTATCGGCACCACCGGGCGCTTAATCGACTTCGCCAAACAGGGCCGTCTCGACCTGAGCGCCATTCAGGTTGTCGTTCTCGATGAAGCTGACCGTATGTACGATCTCGGCTTTATCAAAGATATCCGCTGGCTGTTCCGCCATATGCCGCCATGTGCCGAGCGTATGAACCTGCTGTTCTCCGCGACACTTTCCTACCGCGTCCGTGAGCTCGCATTTGAGCAGATGAACAACCCGGAATACATTGAAATTGAACCGGAACAGCGTACCGGTCACCGGATCAAAGAAGAGTTATTCTATCCGTCCAACGAAGAAAAAATGCGCCTTCTCCAGACACTTCTGGAAGAAGAGTGGCCGGATCGCTGCATTATTTTCGCTAATACCAAACACCGCTGTGAAGATATCTGGGCACACCTGGCGGCTGACGGCCACCGTGTCGGCCTGCTGACCGGCGATGTGGCGCAGAAAAAACGTCTGCGTATTCTCGAGGATTTCACTCACGGTAATCTGGATATTCTGGTGGCAACGGATGTTGCGGCCCGTGGTCTGCATATCCCGTCAGTGACTCACGTCTTTAATTATGATCTGCCGGATGACTGTGAAGATTATGTTCACCGTATCGGCCGTACCGGGCGTGCCGGGGAAAGTGGTCACTCTATCAGCCTGGCCTGTGAAGAGTACGCTCTGAACCTGCCTGCGATTGAAGAATATACCGGCCATCCGATTCCGGTCAGTAAATACAACAGCGATGCACTGCTGACTGATCTGCCGGTGCCGAAGCGCCGCCGTCGTCCGCCGCGCACCGGGGGTGGTCAGAACCGCCGTAATATGCCGCGCCGCAGCAGCAACGGGCCGCGTCATAACAATAACCGCACCAAACGCTGAAGGCTGCCATGCTGAGATCGTCCTCGCTTTATGCTGCCATCGATCTGGGTTCCAACAGCTTTCATATGCTGGTGGTACGGGAGATTGCGGGCAGTATTCAGGTACTGTCACGGATAAAACGCAAGGTTCGTCTGGCGGCCGGTCTGGATAAAGAGAATATCCTGTCTCCGGCAGCGATGGCCCGCGGCTGGCAGTGTCTGCGTCTGTTTTCCGAACATCTGCAGGATATCCCGGATTCCCAGATCCGCGTGGTGGCGACAGCCACCCTGCGCCTGGCCAGAAATGCCGGTGAATTTCTGGAAACAGCAGCGGAGATCCTCGGTCATCCGGTCACAGTTATCCGGGGTGAGGAAGAAGCACGTCTGATTTATCAGGGCGTTGCCCACACCACCGGCGGGTCAGACAAACGCCTGGTGGTCGATATCGGCGGCGGCAGTACCGAACTGGTGACCGGCAGCGGCACCCGGACCACCGCCCTGTTCAGCCTGGAGATGGGCTGCGTCACCTGGCTGGAGCGCTATTTTACCGATCGCTCCCTGACCACCGAGAATTTCGCCGGTGCCGAACAGGCTGCCCGCGATATTATCGCCCCGGTTGCTCCCGCACTTCTGGAGCAGGGCTGGCAGGTGTGTGTCGGCGCATCAGGTACTGTCCAGGCACTTCAGGAAATCATGATTGCCCAGGGCATGGATGAACAAATCACCCTGCCGAAACTGCAGCAGCTCAAACGCAAAGCGATTGAGTGCGGCAAACTGGAAGAGCTGGAGATTGAAGGGCTGACGCTGGAACGGGCACTGGTATTCCCGAGCGGGCTGGCCATTCTTATCGCGATTTTTGAAACGCTCGGCATTGACGGCATGACACTCGCCGGGGGTGCACTGCGTGAAGGGCTGGTCTACGGCATGCTGGAATTGCCGGTAGAGCAGGACATCCGCACCCGGACACTGAAAAATATTCAGAAGCGTTTTCAGATAGATGCCGACCAGGGTAAACGTGTCCGTCAGTTAGCGGATCACTTTTTTCAGCAGGTGGCGACCGCCTGGCAGCTGGATATCCGCTGCCGTGAACTGCTCAGCAGCGCCTCTCTGATCCATGAAATCGGGCTGAGTGTTGATTTCCGCAAAGGCCCGGAACATGCCGGTTATCTGGTCAGTAATCTGGATTTACCCGGTTTCACACCGGCACAACGCCGCCTGTTAGCGGTGCTGTTGCGCAATCAGAGCGGCCCGCTGGATATCCATTCTCTCAATCAGCAAAATGCGCTGACACCGCGTGAAGCCGGTTGCCTGTGTCGTCTGCTGCGTCTGGCGATTATTTTTGCCAGCCGCCGCCGTGATGACACGCTGCCGTCACTGCGCATCCGGGCGTCTGCGGAAGGGCTGATTATCACACTGCCGGTCGGCTGGCAGCAATTGCATCCGCTGCGCGCGGAAGCATTACAGCAGGAAATTCAGTGGCAGAGTTATGTGCAGTGGTCACTGATGCTGGAAGAACAGAAGCCGTCCACTCTCGGCTGATAAATAATAAGCCCTGATTATCCGTTTCCGGACACTATCAGGGCTTTAATTTTATGAGCCTTTTCAACGTGATCCGGCTTCCGTCAGTCATTCCGGATCATCGTTTCTGCTCTGAGTGATTCCCTCATCCGTTTTCTTCCTTTTTCTTAGCCAGCATCGCCTTCAGCCCGGCCACACCGCGCAGCCCGGCCTGTTGTTTCTCTTCGGCGGTTTTCACCACTTTTTTGCCGTCATCCCAGTGCAGATCATCCTGCGGCAGTTCATAGAGAAACCGGCTCGGTTCGGGGCGGATCAGCTCACCATACTGGCGGCGCTCACGGCACAGGGTAAAAAAGAGGGATTTCTGAGCGCGGGTTATCCCCACATAGGCCAGACGCCGCTCTTCATCCACGTTATCCTCATCGATACTGGACTGATGCGGCAAAATCCCCTCTTCCATGCCCACCAGGAAAACATACGGAAATTCCAGCCCCTTGGAGGCATGCAGCGTCATCAGCTGCACCTGATCCAACTCCTCTGCTTCCTCGCCGCGCTCCATCATGTCGCGCAGCGTAAAGCGGGTAACCACCTGAGCCAGCGTCATCGGCTCGTTGAGATCATCCCCTTCCAGCATTTCAGCCATCCAGCTGAACAGCTGATCGACGTTTTTCATCCGCATCTCAGCGGCTTTCGGGCTGGCCGACGTTTCGAAGAGCCAGCTCTGATAATCCAGGCCGTGCAGTAAATCCCGCACCGCGATCAGCGGCTCGCGCTCAACCAATTTTTCCACCTCCGCCAGCCAGCCGGTGAAATTCGTCAGCACCGCCAGCCCCTGACCGGAAAGTGTCTGCCCCAGTCCGAGGTCAAAACTGGCCTGATACAAGCTTTTATCCCGCGTATTGGCCCACTCACCCAGTTTCTGGATAGTGGCCGGTCCGATACCCCTGCGCGGCGTGTTCACGATGCGCAGGAAAGCACTGTCATCTTCCGGATTGGTCAGCACACGCAGATACGCCAGCAAATCCTTAATTTCCGGACGGGAAAAGAAAGAGGTTCCGCCGGAGATCCGGTACGGGATCCGGTTTTGCATCAGCATTTTTTCAAAGATCCGCGACTGATGGTTGCCGCGGTATAAGATCGCGTAATCTTTATAGTCGGTCTTATTGATAAAATGATGGGCGATCAACTCCCCGACCACCCGCTCCGCTTCATGATCTTCATTATTCGCGGTGATCACTTTCATCGGATCACCATAACCGAGGTTTGAAAAAAGCTGTTTTTCAAATACATGCGGGTTATTGGCGATCAGGATGTTCGCTGCATTCAGAATACAGCCGGACGAGCGGTAATTTTGCTCCAGCTTGATCACCCGCAACTCCGGAAAATCTTTACTCAGCTGCACCAGGTTTTTCGGCTGTGCGCCGCGCCATGAATAAATTGACTGATCATCATCACCCACGACCGTAAAATACGCGCGTTTACCGACCAGCAATTTCACCAGCTGATACTGACTGGTGTTGGTATCCTGATACTCATCCACCAGCAGATAACGGATACGCTGCTGCCAGCGCTCCCGTGCCTGTTCGTCACGGGCAAACAGCAGTGTCGGTTTGGTGATAAGGTCATCAAAATCAAGCACATTACAGCTGTTCAGATGCAGTTCATAACGGCGGTAACACTCCGCAAACGTATGTTCGCGCTCTGATCGCGCCAGCCCTTTTGCCTGTTCCGGTGTCAGCAGGGCGTTCTTCCAGTTCGAGATCTGACTGACCAGTTGTTGCAGCAACTCTTTATCTTCTTCCAGATGATCAAACGTCAGCTCTTTAAGCAGCGCGATCTGATCCTGATCGTCGAACAGGGAGAAATTACTTTTCATCCCCAGCGCTTTATATTCCCGCTTGATAATCTCCAGCCCCAGTGTGTGAAACGTTGAGATCATCAGCCCTTTGGCCTCTTTGCGCCCCAGGGTTTGTGCAACACGCTCTTTCATTTCCCGCGCGGCTTTGTTGGTGAAGGTTACCGCCGCAATCTGACGGGGCTGATAGCCGGTATTGCGGATCAGATGCGCAATTTTATTGGTGATCACACGGGTTTTGCCGGAACCGGCACCCGCAAGCACAAGGCACGGCCCTTGTATATACTCAACGGCCTGCTGCTGACCGGGATTTAATTTCATACGCGCTGTTAACTCGACTCAATACTGGAACAGGAGGGAATTGTAGCAGAAAGGTACAGCAGAAGTGTAACCGGACGCCGCTCATTAAAACGGAAAACGGCACCCGAAGGTGCCGTCTCATTTCATCATTAAACAATTTTGTTATCAGCCGCCGACCGCGATACGTTTCATATCCGTCATATAGCCGCGCAGGGTTTTACCCACAGTTTCAATCGGATGCTGACGAATTGCTTCATTGATATCACGCAGCTGCGCGTTATCCGTACCGTGGTCCGCGCCGGATTTACCCAGATCACCCAGCTGCAGTGATGCCATAAAGTCTTTCAGTAACGGCACTGCTGCAAAGGAGAACAGGTAATTGCCGTATTCTGCGGTATCGGAGATAACCACGTTCATTTCATACAGACGCTTACGGGCAATGGTGTTGGCAATCAGCGGCAGTTCATGCAGTGATTCATAATAGGCAGATTCCGCAATGATCCCCGCGTCAATCATGGTTTCAAATGCCAGCTCAACACCGGCTTTCACCATTGCGACCATGACAACACCGTGGTCAAAATATTCCTGCTCACTGATTTTCTGCTCAGAATCCGGATAGTTTTCAAATGCCGTCTTGCCAGTCTCTTCACGCCAGGTCAGCAGATTTTTATCATCATTCGCCCAGTCCGCCATCATCGTTGAGGAGAAATGGCCGGAAATGATGTCATCCATATGTTTTTCAAACAGAGTCTTCATCTGTGCTTTCAGGGTTTCAGACAGCTGATAAGCACGGACTTTTGCCGGGTTGGACAATCTGTCCATCATCAGTGTGATTCCGCCCTGTTTCAGCGCTTCTGTAATGGTTTCCCAGCCGTACTGGATCAGCTTACCTGCATACGCAGGATCCGCGCCGTCAGCAACCATTTTGTCATAACAGAGCAGAGAACCGGCCTGCAGCATACCGCAGAGGATAGTCTGCTCGCCCATCAGGTCAGATTTAACTTCTGCAACAAAGGATGATTCCAGAACACCCGCACGGTGACCGCCGGTTGCCGCAGCCCAGGCTTTGGCAATCGCCAGACCTTCACCTTTGGCATCATTTTCCGGATGGACTGCAATCAGTGTCGGAACACCAAAGCCACGCTTGTACTCTTCACGCACTTCTGTACCCGGGCATTTCGGTGCCACCATCACAACCGTGATATCAGGGCGGATGGTTTCGCCGACTTCAACAATATTGAAGCCGTGTGAGTAACCCAGCGCTGCGCCGGATTTCATCAGCGGCTGAACCGCCTTAACCACCGCAGAATGCTGTTTGTCAGGTGTCAGGTTAACCACCAGGTCAGCCTGCGGGATCAGTTCTTCATACGTGCCGACGGTAAAACCGTTTTCGGTGGCGCGGCGCCATGAGGTGCGCTTCTCATCGATCGCTTCCTGACGTAGTGCATAGGCGATATCCAGCCCGGAATCGCGCATGTTCAGTCCTTGGTTCAGCCCCTGTGCACCACAGCCGACAATCACCACTTTTTTGCCTTTGAGATACCCAGCCTCGTCCGCAAATTCTTCGCGTGCCATAAACCGGCATTTGCCTAACTGCGCCAGCTGCTGGCGCAAATTCAGTGTATTAAAATAATTCGCCATGGTGACTCCGTGTATTGTGTTTGCTCAGATTGCTGTCTTCGCAGCACTGATTTCGTTATTTACCGGGGTGATATACCCTTTATTTATAATGACTATATGTCATGATTTTCATTGCTTAAATTGATATATTCACAAGATAGTGATGCAATTTATGCAACATACTGACTAAAACATAATCCCCTGAGAGGTTGTGATGGATATCCGGGAACTCAGACTGTTTTTACATCTTGCGGAGAGCTGCCATTTCGGCAAAACCGCGGCTGCCATGTATATCAGCCCGTCGACACTCTCACGGCAGATCCAGCGGCTGGAAGAATCTCTCGGGCATCAGCTGTTTCTGCGGGATAACCGCACTGTTCAGCTGACAGCCGCCGGTGAACAGCTGAAAAAATTTGCGCAGGAAACCGTGCTGCAATACCAGCAGCTGCAACATGCGCTTAATCATCAGAGCCCGTCACTGACCGGTGAATTACGTCTGTTTTGTTCCGTCACTGCCGCATACAGCCATCTGCCGCAGATCCTCGATCAGTTCCGGGCAGAACATCCGCAGGTGGAAATCAAGCTGACCACCGGGGATGCGGCGGATGCAGTGGAAAAAGTGCAGTCACAGGAAGCGGATCTCGGTATCGCCGGAAAACCGGAAAAACTGCCGGAAAATGTCCGCTTTCACCAGATAGGCGAAATCCCGCTGTCACTGATAGCGCCCGCGCTGCCGTGCCAAGTCAGACAGCAGGCGGTACAGCCGGTGCCCGACTGGGAAAATATCCCGTTTATCATTCCGGAGCATGGCCCGTCACGTAAACGGATTGATTTATGGTTTAAAACACACCGGATTCAGGATCCGCAGATTTATGCCACGGTGTCCGGCCATGAAGCAATTGTATCGATGGTGGCACTGGGCTGTGGTATCGCGCTGATCCCGAATGTGGTGGTGGAGAACAGCCCGGACGCAATCCGCAGCCGGATCCTGCAACTCGATAATATTTCGATGGTCGCGCCGTTCGAGCTGGGTGTCTGCACGCTGAACAAGCGGCTGCATGAGCCGCTTATTCGTGCTTTCTGGCAATTACTGCCGCGCCACCCCGGATAACTGCGGGGCCAGGAAACGGGCAAATGCGGTATTGCCGGTTTCATCACGGAAATCGTAGCCAAGTGCATTCAGGTGCTGCTCAAACTGCACATCCCCTTCCTGAATTTCAAAGGCCGCCAGCACGCGCCCATAATCCGTGCCGTGACTGCGGTAATGGAACAGGGTGATATTCCAGTGTGTACCGAGTGTTTCCAGGAATTTCAGCAGCGCCCCGGGCGCTTCCGGGAATTCAAAACTGAACAGCCGCTCCTGCAACGGTGCTGACGGACGGCCACCCACCATGTAGCGGACATGCAGCTTCGCCATTTCGTCATCCGACAAATCTGTCGCACTGAACCCGGCGGCGGAAAGGCCATCCAGAATCGTCTGCCGCGCGCCCGGACCTTCATCTGCACGGACGCTGACAAACACTGATGCTTCATCTGAACCGCTGTAGCGGTAATTAAATTCCGTCACCACACGCGGGCCGAGCGCCTGACAGAAACGCAAAAAGCTGCCTTTCTCTTCCGGGATCGTCACCGCGAACACGCCTTCACGCTGTTCTCCCAGCTCACACCGCTCTGACACATAACGAAGCACATGGAAATTCACATTGGCACCGGAAAGCACATGCGCCAGATTTTCCCCCCGGATATTGTGCTGCTGAATGTATTTTTTCATTCCTGCCAGCGCCAGCGCCCCTGAAGGTTCCGCCACTGCCCGCACATCATCAAACAGATCTTTCATAGCTGCGCAGATGGCGTCACTGTCCACCGTGATCACATCATCCAGATACTGCTGACACAAACGGAAGGTCTCATCACCAATCCGTTTCACCGCCACACCCTCGGCAAACAGCCCGACTTTCGGTAATTCGACCGGATGCCCGGCATCCAGCGCCGCTTTCAGACAGGCCGCCTCTTCTGCCTCGACACCAATCACTTTAATGTCCGGCATCAGGTGTTTAATAAACACCGCCACCCCGGCGGCCAGTCCGCCACCGCCGACCGGTACAAAGACTCTGTCGAGCCTGGCATTCTGCTGTAACAGTTCAAGAGCGATAGTGGCCTGACCGGCGATCACCGACGGGTGATCGAACGGCGGAATAAACGTCATCCCGAGGGATGCGGCCAGCTCCAGTGCATGTGCTTTTGCTTCATCAAAATTAGCGCCGTGGAGAACCACTTCGCCGCCGAACCCGCGAACCGCATCCACTTTGATATCCGCCGTCGCCACCGGCATCACAATCAGGGCTTTCACCCCGGTTTTCCCGGCAGATAACGCCACGCCCTGAGCATGGTTTCCGGCTGATGCCGTCGCTACGCCCCGCCGTTTCTGTTCTTCTGTCAGCTCCGCAATCATGGCATACGCGCCGCGCAGCTTAAAACTGTGCACGGGCTGCCTGTCTTCCCGCTTCACTGAAATGGTATTGCCGAGCCGTGCCGACAGCTTCGGCATCAGTTGCAGCGGCGTGACCTGAGCGACATCATAAACGGAGGCACTGAAGGCCGCTCTCACATACTCAGCCGCTGACGGCTGAGCAGACAATGGTTGTTTTGCGGTCATCCCTAACCCCCGAGTTTACTTTTATCCCGTACCGCGCCTTTATCAGCACTGGTCGCCAGCAGTGCATATGCACGCAACGCAAAAGAGACCTGACGTTCACGGTTCTGCGGTGACCAGGCTTTTTCACCTCGTGCCTCTTCCGCTGTGCGGCGGGCTGCCAGAGTTTGCTCATCCACTTTCAGTGAAATCTGCCGTGACGGAATATCGATGGCAATAATGTCCCCGGTCTGAACCAGCCCGATCAGCCCGCCGTTGGCCGCTTCCGGCGAAACGTGGCCGATGGATAACCCGGAAGTGCCGCCGGAGAAACGACCGTCAGTGATAAGCGCACAGCTTTTTCCCAGGCCCATTGATTTCAGGTAGGTGGTCGGATACAGCATCTCCTGCATACCCGGCCCGCCTTTCGGCCCTTCGTAGCGGATCACCACCACATCCCCGGCAACAACTTCTCCGCCGAGAATCGCTTTTACCGCATCATCCTGACTTTCATACACTTTTGCCGGTCCGGTAAAGGTTAAGCTGCCCTCATCCACCCCGGCAGTTTTCACAATGCAGCCATCTTCGGCAATATTGCCTGACAGTACCGCCAGCCCGCCATCCTGGCTGTAGGCATGGGTTTTGCTGCGGATACAGCCGTTTTTGCGGTCATCATCCAGGGACGGCCAGCGGCAGTCCTGTGAGAATGCTTTTGTTGTGCGGATTCCGGCAGGACCGGCGGAATACATCCGTTTCACCGCATCATCTTTCGTCAGTGTAATATCATACGCCGCCAGTAACTCCGGCAGGGTCATTCCCAGCACGTTACTGACTTCCCGGTGCAGTAACCCGGCGCGATCCAGCTCGCCCAGGATACCAATTACCCCGCCGGCGCGATGTACATCTTCCATATGGTATTTCTGCGTGCTCGGCGCGACTTTGCATAAATGCGGCACCGCACGGGAGAGACGATCAATATCCGTCATTGTGAAATCAACTTCCCCTTCCTGTGCCGCCGCCAGCAGATGCAGAACTGTGTTGGTTGAACCGCCCATGGCGATATCCAGGGTCATCGCATTCTCAAACGCTGCTTTGGTGGCGATATTGCGCGGCAGAAAACGGATATCATCCTGCTCGTAATATTTTTTGGTGATTTCCACAATCCGGCGTCCGGCATTAAGGAACAGATTTTTGCGGTCAGCATGAGTTGCCAGCAGCGAGCCGTTCCCCGGCTGAGATAAGCCCAGCGCTTCGGTCAGGCAGTTCATCGAGTTCGCGGTAAACATACCGGAGCAGGAGCCGCAGGTCGGGCAGGCCGATCGTTCGATTTGTTCACTGTCCGCATCGGAAACATCAGGATTTGCACCCTGGATCATGGCATCCACCAGATCCAGCTTGATTATCTGATCAGACAGTTTGGTTTTACCGGCTTCCATCGGGCCACCGGATACAAAAATAACCGGGATATTCAGGCGCAGTGAGGCCATCAGCATTCCCGGAGTAATTTTGTCGCAGTTGGAGATACAAACCATGGCATCCGCACAGTGTGCATTCACCATGTATTCCACAGAATCGGCAATGAGTTCGCGTGACGGCAGAGAATAAAGCATCCCGCCGTGCCCCATGGCGATCCCGTCATCCACAGCAATGGTATTGAATTCTTTGGCCACGCCACCGGCGGCCTCAATTTCCTCTGCCACCAGTTTACCCAGATCCCGCAGGTGAACATGACCCGGAACAAATTGTGTGAATGAGTTAACAACCGCGATAATCGGTTTGCCGAAATCGGCATCTGTCATTCCTGTCGCACGCCATAATGCGCGCGCACCCGCCATATTGCGGCCATGCGTTGTTGTCGCCGAACGGTACTGAGGCATTGTAATCTCCCGTGTTTGCAAAAATCAGGCGGGGGAACGACCCGCCTGCAAATCTGTTTCGTTATTATGGATTTACCGGATCTAACCAGCCCCATTTGTCTTCTGTTTTCCCGGTGAACAGGCCAAAGAATGCCTGCTGGATCTCTTTGGTAACCGGTCCGCAGCGGCCGATACCCACCTGAATACCGTCAACACTGCGTACCGGCGTAACTTCCGCCGCAGTACCGGTCATAAAGACTTCATCCGCCAGATAGAGTGATTCGCGGGATAGCGTCTGCTCACGGATTTCATAACCCAGCTCTTTTGCCAGGGTCAGAATCGCATCACGGGTAATACCCGGCAGTGCGGAAGAGGTAAATGGCGGAGTGAAGATAATGTTATTTTTCACTTCAAACAGGTTTTCACCCGCCCCTTCAGAGATATAACCGTTCACATCCAGCGCAATCCCTTCCTGATAACCGTGACGGCGGGCTTCACTGCCGACCAGTAACGAGGACAGGTAGTTACCGCCTGCTTTGGCCGCTGTCGGAATGGTGTTAGGGGCTGCGCGGTTCCAGGATGACACCATCGCGTCAATCCCTGCATCCAGCGCTTCCTCACCCAGGTAAGCACCCCACGGGAATGCCGCGATGATGACATCGGTTTTATAGCCCTGCGGCGGGTTAACACCCATACCGACATCACCGATAAAGACCAGCGGACGGATATAACCACTGGATAAATTATTTTTGCGCAGCGTGGCGCGGCAGGCTTCCATTAATTCATCAACTGAATATTCTACCGGCATACGATATATTTTGGCGGAGTCATGCAGGCGCTGCATATGTTCGCGATGACGGAAAACGACAGGGCCCTTATGAGACTCATAACAGCGGATCCCTTCAAAAACAGATGTCCCGTAGTGCATGGCATGACACATAACATGCACTTTTGCTTCTGCCCACGGAACCATCTCATCATTGAACCAAATAAAATCAGCTTTTTTTGTCATTGTAATTTTCCTTTATACTGCACAGCTAATATGTTGATAATTTTGTGTATTTTTTGTGAGAACTTCGACATCCGCCACATCCGCCAGCTTAACTAACTGTGTACAGAGCAGGGCCGGCGGCCGCAGGCTTGAAACTGTTAACTCAATGTTTACATTATCACCTTCGGAACCTTTCGCCAGATCCATTTTCATGGCACAGACGTTAAATCCGCGGTGGCGCACAACACGCAGAACCCGTTCCAGGATTTCCGGGCATGAACGTGCCTGAATTGCTAACTGATGCTGCATCATAATGAGCTCTCCAACATATGTTCGTTACCCGCTCCCGGCGGTACTAATGGCCAGACGTTATCTTCTTCACGGATGGCGACATGTAATAAATACGGGCCCTGATGGTGTAACAGGGTATTAATCGCAGACGGCAGCGCTGATTTTTCAGTCACCAGCTGTCCCGGGATATCAAACGAGCGCGCCAGGGCAACAAAATCAGGATTGTCATCCAGTACCGTCTCGCTGTAACGCTTATCAAAAAACAGTTCCTGCCACTGACGCACCATGCCGAGACGCTGATTATCCAGCAGCAGGATTTTGACCGGCAGACGTTTGCGTTTGATAGTGGTCAGTTCCTGCACATTCATCATGAAAGAGCCGTCACCGGAAACACACAGCACGGTTGCTTCCGGGCGGGCAATCTGTGCCCCGATCGCTGCCGGTAAACCAAACCCCATCGTCCCCAGACCACCGGATGTCAGAAAATTCTCCGGGCCGTCAAAGGTCATATGCTGTGCCGTCCACATCTGGTGCTGCCCGACATCCGTTGTCACCACACAATCTGCCGGTTTGGCCGCAGATACCTGAGATAACAGCAGCGGTGCATAAATACTGTCACCGGCATGTGAATAATCAGGCGCGTGCTCTGCTTTCAGTTTCTTCACGTGATGCAGCCAGGCGGGGAATGACAGCGGCTGTGACAGCAGCGGCAGAGCCTGTTTCGCATCACAGGCAAGAGAAACATGTGTCTGCCGTAATTTATCCAGCTCGGCCGGGTCGATATCCACATGGATCACCTTTGCATGCGGGGCAAATGCGTTCAGCTTGCCGGTTACCCGGTCATCAAAACGGGCTCCGACCGCAATCAGCAGATCCGCCTCCTGAACTGCAAAGTTCGCTGCTTTTGCCCCGTGCATCCCGAGCATACCGAGGTAATACGGATAATCCGGAGAGACCGCCCCCAGCCCTTTCAGGGTACTCACCGCCGGCATCCCGGTTTCATCCAGAAACGCCCGCAGCTGTGCAACGGCACCTGACATTCCGACACCACCACCGGCATACAGCACCGGCTTCCGGCTTTCCCGCATCAGTTGCCGGGCACGGGAGAGAGCCGTCTGCGACAGAGGTTCTGCATTATTTACCGGCAGAAAATACGGGGTAAATTCACTAATCTGTAATTGAATGTCTTTCGGGATATCAATGAGTACCGGCCCCGGACGCCCGCCTGCAGCAATCGCGAAAGCCTCGGTAATAATTCGCGGCAAATCAGTAATTGATTCAACCAGGAAGCTGTGTTTTGTGCATGACAAAGACAGCCCCAGCACATCGATCTCCTGAAAGGCATCCGTACCAATCAGTGATGAACCTACTTGTCCGGTGATGGCAACAACAGGTACTGAATCAAGCAGTGCATCCGCCAGCCCGGTGATAAGGTTTGTTGCTCCCGGCCCTGATGTTGCGATACATACACCCGTTCTCTGCCCTGCCCGTGCATAGCCGATTGCCGCCATAACCGCCCCCTGTTCATGACGGCAGAGCACATGCTCCACACCACCGTCATACAGCGCGTCATAGACCGGCATGATCGCCCCGCCCGGGTAGCCGAACACAGTGTCAACGCCCTGTGTTCGTAGTGCCTGCACTAACCACTGTGCCCCGTTCATGTGTGACTCCTTAGTCCGCCGTTTTCTTTTCAGTGAAAAATCATAAATTTAAGGTTAAAAAAAACCCCGCGCCTTTCGGTGCGGGGTTCTCGTGAGATCCTGGCTCGTATCAGCCATTTTCGTATCCGAGTGCAGCCCCGCACGGTGGGATAATAATCACCACCACGCTCACGATAATTAGGCTAATCACTCGGACAATCTTATTCATGGATAAATTCTTCTGTCTGCCGTATTCAGTTGGTCTCTTTATTTTAGAGTTATCATGTTATCGAATTCCTGACAACGGCTATTTGTCTTTTTTTTAACAACAAGAATAAAAATCCATAAAATTCAGTGAACTACCATTATTAACGATATGTTTCACTGCTATTTTTTTATCCGGCGGTATCCTCCTCTGCCAAAATCGTTACTTCCGGAACAACACCGAAAAAACGGGGCATTCTCCGGTACAACTTACTTTTCCTCTGAACACTATTCCCGGGAGCACAATGGAAAGCGTGGCAGATTTTTTATTCTGAAACCCGGAAATTAATTCCCCGCCGCCCGGTTTTTCCATGCAACACGCAGAACAGAAATCACTTTTATGCAACATACATAAAATCTGTCGATATACATCGTAAAAAACGGAATTTTGCTGCGAAATGATGGAAAAAATCACCATCATGATAATTCGTTTATGTAACTGCAGGATGACCTGATGTCATTTGCTATTGTTTATACCCGTGCCATGATCGGGACAGAAGCACCGCTGGTCACCGTCGAGGCACATATCAGCGCCGGGTTGCCCGGATTAACACTGGTGGGATTACCGGAAACCGCTGTTAAAGAGTCGAGAGACAGGGTCCGCAGTGCCCTGATCAACGGCGGATTTGAATTTCCGGCAAAGCGGGTCACTATCAATCTTGCCCCGGCGGATTTGCCCAAAGAAGGCGGGAGATATGACTTACCTATCGCTGTTGCCATACTCTCAGCTTCAGAGCAAATAGACGCAAAATTAGCAGAGAATTATGAATTTTCGGGGGAATTAGGCCTTTCAGGAGAACTCCGGTTCTGCCGCGGCATATTACCGGCAGTACTGGCCGCCCGTCAGTCAGGAAGGCAGGCTGTGGTATCAAAACAGCATAATGATGAATTATGTATTCTGCCTGCCGGTTCGGCGCTGATGGCGGATAATTTACTGCAGGTTGCTGCTTTTTTTCATCAGCAGCAGGAACTGAATGAAAACAGCCACCTGGCGGGAAAAACAGAAAATGATAACGGTACAAGTATTGATGATATTACCGGCCAGAAACACGCCAAACGGGTTCTGGAAATAAGTGCAGCCGGCGGGCACAATTTGCTCCTGCTCGGCCCGCCCGGTACCGGAAAAACCATGCTGGCCAGCCGGCTGGGAACACTGCTCCCGCCGTTAACCGCGCAGGAAGCTCTTGACGTGGCGATAATCCGGAGCCTGACCCAAACCTCATCAGAACAAAATAAATGGCCCCAGCGTCCGTTCAGGGCACCACATCATACCGCATCCTCTGCGGCACTCACCGGTGGCGGCAGTATTCCGCTGCCGGGAGAAATATCGCTGGCACATCACGGCATCCTTTTTCTTGATGAACTCCCTGAATTCTCCCGTAAATCACTGGATTCTCTGCGTGAACCGCTTGAATCCGGAGAAATCATTATTTCCAGAGCTAAAGCAAAAGTGTGTTTTCCTGCCCGTATACAGCTTATTGCTGCGATGAATCCCAGCCCGACAGGCCACTATCAGGGCATACATAACCGCAGCGGCCCTCAGCAGCTTCTGCGTTATCTTTCCCGCATCTCCGGACCGTTTCTGGACCGGTTTGATTTATCAATTGAAGTACCGATGCTGCCACCAGGAACATTGAGCCGGACAGAAAAAGATCTGCCGGTTCATGAGCAGATAAAAGCACGGGTACAGTCCGCACGACAACAACAATACCGCCGTAACGGGCAGGAAAAACTGAATGCGGGACTGTCAGGCAAAGAAACAGAGGAGGTGTGTGCACTATCAGCACAGGATGCCCGTTTTCTTGAGGATGCACTGACGCAACTTAATCTGTCTGTGCGGGCATGGCACCGTATACTGCGCGTCAGCAGAACTATTGCCGATCTGCGGGATGAAGGAGGACAGGTATCACGAAAAGATATACTGGAAGCACTCAGTTACCGGGTAATGGACAGATTAATCCATAAACTGCAGCAGGCGGTCTCTTAAAAAAAGAAAGGGGCACGAATGCCCCTTTTAACTTATTATTTCTGATGATATTAATCATCTGTGTCGGTATAGTCTTCCGACGGATCGATCTGAGGTTTACCACCGGACAGCGTGTGGAAGCGTTTTGGTTTGCGAATACGCTCCAGATACTTAATCCACACTTTTTCTTCTGCTGTTTCCGGCATACGCTCACCACGGCATACAGAAACAAACTGTTTTTCTTCGTCCGTCTGGGGGGCGCGTTTACCCATATCCAGTTCGTTGAAAGCAAAACCATGGCGCTCAAGTAACTGAGCTTCTTTTATGGTGAAATGACCATGGCGTGAAAAACCACGAGGATAATGTTTATTATCAAAAAAACGATTAGTCGTGATAAAGCTTTCTGCCATCTGACACACTCCTAATTCTCTACTGACATACTCTTTATGGCGCGGAGTATTAGATAGCATTAGGATTCTGTAAAACAAAATATTTAAATCATAACGACAAAAATTTTTGGAGATACCAGTGGATACAGAATTACTGAAAACCTTTCTGGAGGTCAGTAAAACCCGTCACTTCGGGCGTGCGGCTGAATCCTTATACCTTACACAATCTGCAGTCAGCTTTAGGATCAGGCAGTTAGAGACAAATCTCGGGGCAAATCTTTTTACCCGCCACCGGAATAATATCCGCCTGACAGCCGCCGGCGAGCGGTTAGTACCTTATGCCGAAGCGCTGATCAATACCTGGCAACTGGCAAAACAGGAAATTAATCATGCCTCTGTACACAACCCGCTTTCCATCGGAGCGACTGCATCATTGTGGGAAGCTTATCTGACCCCCTGGCTCGGACAGATCTACCAATCACATGCAGATCTGCGCCTGGAGACCAGAATCGCATCCCGCCAGTCTCTGGTAAAACAATTACATGCACGGGAGCTGGATTTACTGATCTCTACTGAACAACCAAAAATGGATGAACTGAAAAGTGAGATTGTCGGAGAAATCACACTTCAGCTGTTCAGCATACAACCGCTGTCGGCAGAAAATCCTCCGGGCCTTATCCGCCTGGAATGGAGTGCAGATTTTCAGCAGCATGATGAGGCTGTTTTCACCCGCTGTCAGTCTCCGGTTCTGACAACATCGTCTGCTTTTCAGGCAAAACAATTACTGTCAGTGACATCATCTGTCACTTATTTACCGGCACACTGGAAAAAAATATATCCCGAACTGAACCCCGTGGATAATGACCTGATTACAAAGCCTCTGTACGCTGTCTGGCTACAGAACAGTGATCAGCAGGGACTTATCGGCCAATTAATCGCAATACCGGTATAACGCCGGTTACTGATGATTTTAAAGATAGATAGTGCGGTAAGTAACTGTTGCATTGAAAGGAGTGGTTGCAAAAAAGAAAGGAAATTCGGCAGGATACGATACATAAGAAGGCGAAATTCAGATAATAAAAAACCCAGTTCATAACGAACCGGGCTATTAATAAATAAAGATCTTTAGTTATTACTTATCAAGTAAATGGCAGGGGCGGAGAGGCTCGAACTCCCAACACCCGGTTTTGGAGACCGGTGCTCTACCAATTGAACTACGCCCCTAAATGTTGGCGGAACGGACGGGACTCGAACCCGCGACCCCCTGCGTGACAGGCAGGTATTCTAACCAACTGAACTACCGCTCCGCGTATCTCTGTGTGACTGATGCAGTTCTGCACCCTCACTTAATAATAACCTGGCGGTTCCCTACTCTCACATGGGGAGACCCCACACTACCATCGGCGCTACGGCGTTTCACTTCTGAGTTCG
>NZ_WSPG01000022.1:0-64098 GCF_022819185.1 Morganella sp. HSTU-ASny43 | reverse complement strand
CATATATTAAATGAATATTTAAAAATATTAACAACAATCAATGCATAACATCGCAATAACATAAAAATGCAGTATATAAAACCATAAGTAACTATCTGTATCCGGATATTACAGAGAAAACTCACCTTTTAATTCGTAAATCAGAAAAATACTTCAATTAATCATTTCATGGTTATATACTCTGTTTCGTTTTAGTTATGCCTTCCATTCTGATGTATAAGAATCTTCTTTCCCGTTAACGGTAATAAAAAATTACTGGGGAAATTATTTCTTATTGATGCTACTAACTAAATAAACCCTGCTGATTTGTTTTTTCAGAATCGGCTAAAAATCACTATGACTAAAAATAAATTTACGGAAAGCGTAATTAATTTCGTTTCCGTATTTATTATATATTCCATCCCGGAGAGGATAATGAATAAAAAATTCGCTCTTGCAGCGTCTCTTTCCCTTATTTTTGTTGCTAACTCTGCGTCTGCGGCAACTACCGCATCCGGTGGTTCAATCAATTTCACCGGCTTTATTACTGATGCTACCTGCACCATTAATAACGGTAATGCGAACATGTCGGTATTATTAGATCCAATTACTGTCAATCAGATCACACATTCCGGCGCAATCGAGGAAGGAAAGAAAGCATTTTCTCTCGAGTTATCAGACTGTAACGCCAGTGATAAAGATAAAAAATCACTGCATATTAATTTCGCCTCCACCAACCTTATTGCCAATAACGGTAATTACCTGATCAACCAGGAAACGGATGAGAAAGGTAATCATAAAAATGTCGGTATTGCGTTAACATCACAGAAAAGTGATGAAGTTATTAATTTAAACACGCCATACGATACAAAAATCATTGCTGATAATGGTGTTATGCAGTTCTATGCAAAATATTACAAAGTCGGCAGCGAACCTGCTCAGCCGGGTAAAATCAATACCATGCTGACATATAATCTGTCTTACTTCTGATATTTTCAGGCCTCTTTAATTCAGGGGCCTGATTTTTGAAAATACACATCATGAAAAAAATCATCTTAACATTGTTGTTATTAACAGTGACATTTGTCAGTCCGGCAAACGTTATTATTAATTCCACCCGTGTTATTTATCCGCAGGGAAGTAAAGAGGTTCCGGTACAATTATTTAACACCGGAGCACAGCAGGCATTAGTCCAGGCATGGATTGATGACGGCAACCCCGATTCCACGCCGGAAACGGCGAATGTTCCGTTTATCCTGACACCGCCGGTGGTAAAAATCGACGGTAAAAATGGTCAGCAGCTGCGGGTGAAAATGACCCCGGTACAGCTTCCGGCTGACAGAGAGTCCCTGTTTTATCTGAATTTACTGGATATTCCGCCGCTGCCGGAAAACAGTGCCGATAAAAACATGATGCAGATTGCTATCCGCTCCCGCATCAAACTGTTTTACCGCCCTTCCGGCCTGACGCTGAGCGCGGATAAAGTCCACACCCGTCTGACATTCACCCGTGACGGCCAGCACTATATTCTGAAAAATGATTCTCCGTATCATATTAATATTCTCGGCCTGAAAGAGACCGCGAACAGCCGTGATCTGGCGGAAGAAGGCACGATGATTGCACCTTATTCTCAGTTTACGCTGCCTGCCGCAGCCGGATTACCGGCCGGAAATCACTATTCGCTGACACTGATCGACGATTTCGGTGCCATCAATACCTATCCGCTGTCACTGAACTGAACAGCCGCCTGATGCCGCGCCCTGTCCGCCGTTTTTCCGCCCTTGTTTCACTGTTGCCGGTGCTGCTCAGCACACCGGCA
Source organism: Morganella sp. HSTU-ASny43 (assembly GCF_022819185.1). Lineage (NCBI taxonomy): Bacteria > Pseudomonadati > Pseudomonadota > Gammaproteobacteria > Enterobacterales > Morganellaceae > Morganella > Morganella sp. HSTU-ASny43. The sequence goes on along the minus strand of NZ_WSPG01000022.1, from coordinate 62,300 downwards.
GCCGGGGCCGGGTTTAATACCAACTTCCTTTACGGTGATTCCGCCAAAGCGGATTTGTCCCGCTTTGATCGCGACGATACCCTGCCCGACGGTGAATACACCGTTGAAATCAGTGTGAACGGAGAATGGAAGGGACGATTTCCGCTGCGTCTGCAACAGAGCGGACACACGATTCTGATCCCGCAGGATGATGTACCGAAACTGGGACTTCGTGACAGTACACCGCCGCCGCAGGCGGATGAAGACGGCTATGTCGTGCTGAGCAGTCTGGTGCCGCCGGAGAGTTATACCCTGAACACCGGACAGTTTCAGCTGGCACTGAATGTGCCGCAGGCAATGCTGAATACCGTACTTAAAGGATATGTCGACCCGTCGCGGTGGGATCAGGGCATTAATGCCGCGATGGTCAGTTATAACGCTAACTATTATCACGCCACCAATAAACGTGACGGCAGTGATAACGACAATGCTTATCTGACCCTGAGCAGTGGTCTGAATCTGGCCGGCTGGCAGCTGCGGGATCAATCCTCAGTGACCTACAGCAGCGGACAAAGCACGCAATGGAATAACAACACCCGTTACCTGCAGCGTGGTTTTCCGGCAATCAAATCTGATTTCCGGGCCGGCGACAGCTACACCTCCAACGAACTGTTCGATTCTGTCCGTTTCCGTGGCGCGACCCTGAAAACGGATATGCGCATGTATCCCGATGCCTGGCAGGGCTTTTCCCCGGTCGTGCGCGGCGTGGCACAGACCAACGCACTGGTCAGAATCTATCAGGATTCACAGCTTATCTGGCAGCAGAGCGTGCCGCCCGGCCCGTTTGTGGTCGATTCCCTGCTGCCGACCGGCTCAGGCGGGGATCTGCAGGTGGAAGTGAATGAAGCGGACGGGCAAATTAACCGCTTTATGGTGCCCTTCTCCGCTGTGCCGAATATGTTAAAGGAAGGACTCTTTAAATATGAGCTGAATGCCGGTGAAGTCCGTCTGACAGATACCGCTTATCATCCGGATTTTGCGCAGCTTAATCTTCAGTACGGCATTAATAACACGCTGACCGGCTACGGCGGCGTGATTGCGGCGGAAAATTATCAGGCGTTTCTGCTCGGCAGCGGGTTTAACCTGCCGATCGGTGCATTATCCGTGGATATCACACACTCCGATGCCCGCTTCGGTCAGGATATGCCGCGTTACCGGGGTGAGAGCTACAAAGTGGCTTACAGCCGCTTTATTCATCAGACCAATACCAATTTTTCACTGGCGGCTTACCGTTATTCCACCAGCGGTTATTTCAGCCTGACAGATGCGGTGCAGTATCAGGAACTGCTTAACCGGCAGGACATTACAGGCGATCTCTCCCCGCAGTCACAGAGTTACCGCCAGCGCAGTACCTTTAATATCAATATCAACCAGCGGATCGGTGCGGATTACGGTTCGGTTTATCTCGCCGGTACACTGCGTGATTACTGGGGCGGCCAGGGCAGCACCCGTGAATATCAGCTGGGTTATGCCAATAACTGGCAGGATATCAATTATACCCTCAGCGCAGGCCGGACCCGTTACAGCAAAGACAGTAACAATCCGGCCGGCAGTAATAATAATGAAGAGACGCGGATTAACCTGACACTCTCCGTTCCGCTGACCTTGTCCGGCCACAAGGTGTATCTGACCGCAAACAGCATGACGGAAGAAGGCCGCTATCAGAGCAGTAATATCGGCCTGAGCGGTACCGCCGGACAGAGCAACGCGCTGAGTTATAACGTGAATGCCGCTCATCAGCAATCCGGCGGTACAACCTTCAGCACCAGTGCTGCCTACCGGGCGGCCCCGGCGACACTGAACGCCTCTTACAGTGAATCCGGCCGTTACCGCCAGATGGGAGCCGGAGCCACCGGCAGTGTGGTGGCCTGGTCCGGTGGTATTCTCACCGCAAATCAGCCGGGGGAAACCTTTGCTGTGGTGAATGTACCGGGCACCGCCAATGCCATCGTAAACAATGACCGTAATGTCACCACCAACACGCAGGGTCAGGTGCTGGTGCCGTATCTGTCCGCTTACCGCAAAAACTCGCTGATCCTGGATGCCTCACAGGCACCGGAAGATGCTGCGGAACTGCTGGGCAATGTGCAGGATATCGTGCCTTACGCCGGGGCGGTGACACTCGTGAACTTCAGAACGGATACCCGGCAGGAATTTTATCTGCATGCCGTGCGTCAGAACGGCAGACCGCTGCCGTTCGGTACAGAAGTCACTGACGGAAATAATAACAGCATCGGCTATGTCGGACAGAACAGCCTCCTTTATATAAGAAGCGAAACGCGGCCGGAACAGATCAATGTCCGCCTGACAGATACGGACAGCGGCTACTGCCGCATCACACTCACGCCGGATCCGCAGAGTGCGCCTCTGCCCTGTGCAGAATAAAGGAGACATCACCGATGCTCAGAAAAACCCATTTTTTTGCCGGTCTGCTGATGCTGATCACCGGTTATGCGCAGGCAGAGTGCTACAACGACGGCAACAAACAGGCGCCGCCGCTGACAGCTGATCTGTCGGAAACCTTTTACCGTCAGACAGAAACCACCCTCTATTTTAATACCCGCTACAGCGGGGAATTCAGCTGTAACGGCTACAGCAGCAGCGTCTCCAACGCCTCTTACCTGCAAAAACGTTCCATTGTGGTCGGTTTTCAGAACGGCCGCTATCCGGTGGAGTTCCGGGTGATCGATCTCCAGCCCGGCAGTACCCAAAAATTCGCTTACAGCAGAAACCCGTACCCGGCGGACCGCCTTCAGGCACGTTTCACCCTCAGCGCACGGGTGATGCCGCAGAACTCACGCAGTGATGTGACGGTGCCCGGCAGCCAGTACCGCTTTGACGGCGCGGTGATCGCTGCGGATACCACCCGGGTCGGCATCCTTCAGTTCTTTGTCCGCCTCGGGCTGGATATCCTCACTTATCTGCTGACCGGACACTGGCCGGAACATAATGAGGATCTGTTCCTGCAGCCGCTGGATGTCATTTATCAGCCCCGTGAAACCACCTGTACCTTTGATAATGCGGATTTATTAGTCGAACTGCCGCAGGTGGACAGAGCACAGCTGCTGCGTAACACAACCGCCGGGATGACACGTTTCCATCTGGATATCTCCTGCCGGGATCGCCTGAACGGCCGCACCAGCCGTCCGGTAAAAGCCTATCTGGCCAGCAACCAGGTCTGGCTGCGGGATATGAAAACCCTCATTGATACCTCCCCGGGTGCGGCACAGGGGGTGGGGATCCGCATCGGCCGTTATGCGGATACCAATGACAACAGTGCACTGGTGATCAACCCGCCGGGACGGCAGCCACGTGCGGATTCCTATCTGTTTGAATGGGGAAAGGACAAATTTATTGAAGTAAATAACGGCTTTAATCTCTGGGCGTATTACTATGTCTATGATGCTGCCCGGCTCAGTGCAGGCCGCATCAATACCACGGCAATCCTCAATTTCGAGTACTACTAATCATAAATTCTGATAAAAATGGCCGGTAAAAACCGCAGAAAAAAGTGAAAACGGGGCAGGACACTGCGTAAAAAACATTAATTTTCCGGATAATTCCGCCATTTTTGCCAAAATCCGCAGCCGTTTGATGTCCGTTTTAACTTACTAATAGACATACATAAAATCAGAAAACAGAATTTTATCCTGCCAAAGCATACCCGATTAATATTAAACGATGGATAATAAGGCTGGCCTTGGTTTTTCTATTTTGCTAGTATTCGTTCGATTTTTGTTCAGACAATAAAACGAGGAAAAAGCAATGCCCTCTCTTTCGATGAGGACAAATGCAGTCTTCGCTTTCTTGATTTTACTATTCTTTACCGGTTCGGGCTTTGCCTCAACCAGTACCACGACAAGCTTGGCGTATTCACATCAAAACACGCAGCAGTTACAGAAGACGCTGCCTGATTTGAAAAAATACGCGTCAGGTACACCCCGTAAGAAAGCGTTTTTAAATGCCATTGTCCCTGCGATTGACAAAGTGAATCGCGAAATCATGAATGACCGCACCTGGTTACTGGAACGCCGGAATGCCAAACACTGGTCACAGAGTGATATTGCAAAGCTCGGAAAGCTTTGCCGGAGCTATGATATGACATGCAGCTCGCCTAAGCGCACCAACTGGAACGCGCTGCTGAGCCGTGTCGATATCCTGCCCACCCACTTCGTTGCCACACAGGCGGCAACCGAGTCAGGCTGGGGAACATCAAAACTGGCCCAGTCCAACAATAACCTTTTTGGTATGCGTTGCGGACGGGGCTGTAGTGCCAAAGCCGGACAGGTTCAGGGCTACTACGCGTACAGCACTATTGAGGATAGTGTCACTGCTTACATGAAGAATCTGAATACGCATCGTGCTTATAACTCACTGCGTTCAGAAAGGGCAAAACAGCGTCTGGGTGATGATGACTCACTGAGCACACCGGAACTTATCAGTCAGCTGGAAGGTTATTCGCAGAAGGGAGATGCCTATAACCGTTACCTCCGCCAGATGTATGACAGTAACAAAACACTGATCACATCGGCACAGAAGGTCGCCCAAAACTCATAATCGTTCTGTTCACTGCAACAGACACCCGAAAACCCGCGTTAATCTGAGTATTACGCGGGTTTTTTTATGGCTTCTCATCATTCTTATTGAATCGTGGTTGATAACTTATATTATACTCAGCACGCTAATTATGACATTTTCAACAAGCCTGCACAGAGCCTGATATGAATTTCTTTTCATTTGAATTTCTTGCCTCCTTTACTGCCTTTTTTCTGATTTACTGGCTCTGTCAAAAAAAGCCCCGTTTACAGAATATCCTTTTAATTACGGCGAGTTATCTGTTTGTCTTCTTATTCCGGGCAAGCTTCGCGTATGTGCTGGCCGGATATACCCTGTTTATTTATCTGCTGACGAATGTCCTGAGCAGCCGTCTGTCCGCACGGGCAGTTTACAGCCTGCTGGCGGCGGGGATCATCGGCTGTTTTACGGTATTCAAATACTACGGATTTATGCAGGAATCTCTGCAGAGCGCGCTGCTGCAGGCCGGTGTGGAGGTTGAACTGCCGGTGCTTTCCGTGCTGGCGCCGCTGGGGTTATCCTTCTACGCGTTCCATTCTGTCAGCTATGTGGTGTCGGTCTGCCGCAAAGAGATTGAAAAAGCCCCCTTTTTGGATGTGGTGCTCTATCTCTGCTTCTTCCCGAGCATTGTCGCCGGCCCGATAAACCGCGCCAAAGCCTTTATGCCGCAGGTACAGGCGGCCTCGCGGGAAATTATTGATTACAAAAAAGCCCTGCTGCTGATCACCCTGGCGATGGTGAAACTGTTTTTATTCAGTGCTTATCTGTCAGAAAACTTTGCCAACCCGGTCTTCAGTTCGCCGGTCAACTACAGCGCCGGTGAGATTCTGGTGGCGGTGTACGCCTATGCCTGGAATATCTATTTTAACTTCTCCGGCTATACCAACCTGGTGACCGGGATTGCCATGCTGCTTGGTTTCAGGGTACCGCTGAACTTCAGTGCGCCGTATCTTGCCACCAACCTCAAAGAGTTCTGGGCGCGCTGGCACATCAGTCTGTCGACCTTTATCCGCGATTATATTTACATCCCGCTCGGCGGTAACCGCAAGGGCTGGCTGCGGATGAACCTCAATGCCTTTATCGCGATGGTGATTTCAGGGATCTGGCACGGTGTCGGGCTGCCGTTTATCATCTGGGGTGCACTGCACGGCCTGGGTATTGTGCTGATGAATATCAAACACAAACTGCTGCCGCCGCGTACAGAACCTGCGGAAACCCTGTGGCAGAAAACCGGGGTCTGGACCGCTCGGATTTTCACCTTCCATGTGCTCTGCCTGACCTGGATTTTCTTCCGCAGCGCCACGCTCAGTGATGCTGTCACCATGCTGACGCAACTGACCGCCGACGGCTTTATTGCCTCAGTGATAGCCAGTGCGCCGCTGATTATCGCCTTCTGGCTGCTGCTGTTTATCTATCCGCTGTGTGTCAGCCTGTATCACCGCGCCGGACACTATTACCAGCGGATCTCATGGATCTGGTATCCTTTACCGCTCGCGCTCTTTATGACGCTGGTCTTTATTTTCTCTCCTTCAGGAATGCCGGGTTTTATCTATGCGAATTTTTGATTTTACAGAAAATCTCGAGCGGGCACTGAAGGTCGTCTTTATTGTGCTGACCGCAACCGTGGCACTGGTCTGGCTGAACCAGAACCCGCTGGCCCGTTACTGGGAACAAACCTACCACCAGCCTGCGCCGTGGGCGAAGCTGGAGAGGCATTACGCGTGGGATCTGGGAGGTTACCTTCAGGAAGGCGTGGTGGCTGCCGGAGAGACCCTGTGGACCTATGCACAGGGCAATCATATCGTTGAGGAAGCGGAAGAGGCTGTTCCCGGCAATACCGCGTTTCCGGAGGAGTTTCAGGTCGGGCTGCATTTTATCAACGGCTACCGTTATCCGGCCGCTGCACTGTCTGTGACCTTCCCTGAGCTGCTGAACCGGGAGCGTCCGGCGATCGGCAATTCTGTGCTGAAACTGAACCCGGAGCAGGTTGCGGAACACATTCTGACGAAAAAAACACCAAAATCAATTATTGATCTGGAAGCCGGTGATAAAGTCTTCTTCGTGGGCGATTCCCTCATGCAGGGCGTTGCACCTGTGTTACAATCCCGTCTGGCCAAAACCTACGGCATTGAAAGTATCAACCTCAGCAAACAGAGTACCGGCCTGACGTATCCGAAGTTTTTCAACTGGCCGGAAACTATCAAAACCACGCTGGCAGCCAACCCGGATATCCGCCTGATGGTGGTTTTCCTCGGCCCGAATGACCCGTGGGACATGCCGCCGGAAGGCGGCGGGCGCTACCTGCGCTTTATGTCTCCGGAGTGGGAGGCGCAGTACCGTAAACGGATTCAGGATATTCTGTTAACGGCCCGGATACAGGATGTGGACGTCATATGGATAGGACCACCGAATATGCGCAAAGACAAGCTGTCAGATGGTGTACACTATCTGAGCGGGGTCTATCAGTCGGAAATTAACAATGCCGGTGAAATCTGGCTGTCCGCGAATACCATTTTCAAATATCAGGATAAGATCTATTCAGATTACCCCGGTGACGGCAGCAGCACTATCAAGCTGCGCAGCGGCGACGGTATTCACTTTACCTACAAAGGTCAGAAAGCCATCGCTGACACGGTATTTGATCTGATTAAATTTAATGCTGCGCCGGAGGAAACCCCGGCGCAGCAGGAAAAAACAGAAACACATGATGAAACAACAAAAACGCCCGTCGTGGCACCTTAAACTGGCCGGTGCGGGAGCCCTGTTTGCCGCAGCGCTCTCCCTGCTCTCCTGCCAGAACGATGCGGATAAGCCGTGGATACAGCCGCAGACACCACCGCCGGTGTCGCGTAATGATCTGACCAACTACGGCGATCCGAACCTCAGCCGCCTGGCACACCGCCTGCGGGATCCGTCCGCGCGTGTCCATATTGTCCAGATTGGCGATTCCCATACAGCAGCGGATTTTTTCTCCGGCACGCTGCGTGACAAATTCCAGGCGCGTTACGGCAACGCGGGGATCGGCTTTGTGCCGCCGAGCATTATCGCCGGACAGCGCACGGCAAACTTTGTCTTCACCGAGCCGAAAAAACAGTGGTCATTCCTGACCAGCCGGAAAGATGATGCACCAAACTTCCCGCTGGGCGGTTTTGTTATTTCGCCGCTGACCTCACACAGCACCCTGACCATGAAAGAGCGCAATCCGTCCTCTTATCAGTATGATATGCAGGTGCTGTACCAGACCGGCTACCCGGCCTCCGTTACGGTACGCGGCGGCAAAGGCGGCACGCTGAACCTGGCACCGTCCTCAGAGTGGCGTTTTTCTGACAGTGTACCGGTAACCTTCCCGGCAGAAATCACCGCGAATGAGCAGAGCCCGCTGAATATCGGCGGCTGGTTTATCACCCGCAACCATCCGGGCGTGATGCTCTCGTCTGTCGGTATCAACGGCGCGACAATTGCCATGACGGGAAAATGGCAGCCGCAGTGGGTGAATACCCTGGCACAGACCGATCCGGAAATGGTGATCCTGGCTTACGGTACCAATGAAGCCTTTAATGACACGCTGGATTTGGATCTCTACCGTCAGCAGCTGACCAATGTGGTGCGCAGTATCCGCAGCAACATGCCGGATGCGGTGATCCTGCTGGTCGGCCCGGGTGACAGTATCAAGAACAAAACCGCGCCTGACTGCCGCTCACAGCAGCCTGCCAATCTGCACAATGTCATGCGGATTCAGCAGTCTGTGGCGAAAAGTGAAGGTCTGCTCTACTGGGACTGGCAGCAGTTCATGGGCGGCGACTGTGCAATCAACAGCTGGGTACTGCGTGACCTGGCACGGCCGGACAAAGTCCATCTCTCCGGTCCGGGTTATGAAAAGAGCGCAACAGCACTCTATAACGCGCTGGAATCTCTCCTCAGCCAGCAGTAACAGGTTATCCGCAGATAAGCTGATTATCTGCGGATCCTCTCCCCTCAGCAGTTTACGCTGTGTCCCAGCACACCGATCATGGCATTCTCATTCACAAACTGAATCATTCCGTTGTCTTTATCAGTCAGCTCCAGCGCTTTGTCATCCTCTGACGGCACCACAATGATAAAACGGCTGCCGTTGCGCTCCGCATTCTTGCGGCAGGTACTGATCCGCATCCCCGAGCAGTCATTTTTAATGGTGAAATGCGGGAACAGTATCCGCAGACGGCGGCCGACCATCAGCGCATGCCCGGCGGCACGGGTGTTTTCCGGGATCAGCACCACATCGGTCGCATTCTGACGCAGCAGTTGCTTGTGACATTTGCGGATCAGGAAAATAATCGGGTCGAGCATAAACGCAAAACCGCTGACCGCCACCTGTTTATCCAGCAGATGCGACGCACTGGCATCATAACGGCCGCCGCGGCATAACAGCTCATCGTGGCTGTCAGGATGCGTGGTGCGCCATTCAAACAGGGTGTGACAGTAATTATTCACCGGATACAGTCCCGGCGTCACACTGTACGGAATTTTCAGGCGGTTGAGGGATTCGAGCAACTGACGGAAGCGGGCGGCGGAAGCCTCAGAGAGAAACTCACTGAGCCGGGGCGCTTTTTTATTAACGATATCCAGCAGCTTGTGCGGTATGGATAATAACTGCTCCGGTTTCTCTTTCAGTTTAACCAGCCACGGCTCCTCAAAGAATTGCAGAAACGGCTGATAATACTCTCTCAGTGCCTGACGAAACCGGCTGAATTCTTCTTCGCTGCCGGCGGTATTTATTTTTAATTCAATGTACGGCGTAAGGTGTAATGAACTGAAAAAATCATACTGCATTAAAATATGTTCCAGCTCGATATCAATATTATCGTAGCCGAATGCTTCCACACCGATCTGGTGATATTGTTCAAAATCCTGTTTCTGCCCGGCCACATTCCGGAACATCGCACCGATATACCATAATTTGCTTTTTGACTGTAAACGCTGATGCTGTGCGATCACCCGCAGACAACCCATCGTCCCCTCACCGCGCAGCAGTGCCGGATGGCTGCAGTTGAGTTTGGGACCGTTATGGTTATCATCCGCGAATGCCGCGGCATTCTTCATATGGTCATCCCAGTATTCCAGCACCGGAAAGCGGATCTCCTGATAACAGTAGCGTGCCAGCAGCTTAGAGGCGCGGTTTTCCAGCCAGATCCAGTCCGCCACATCATTACTGTAATGTTTGCGCGGCCGTCCGCTCTGATGCGGGCGTACTGTCCGGTTTACTTCAAATTCCAGTTTCTGGCAATACTGATTGGTGCCCAGCACGCAATTCTGATTCAGACAGATTTGAATACGCTCAATAACAGACTGGCTGATAGTGGTATATAAAAAATGCTGATAATGGATCCCGCGCTCTTCCGGTGTTTTACCTAATTGCAAATAACACTGATGTTCAGTCATTCTCGGAATAGTGCATTCCCCGGTGTTATGACCGTAACTTGAATAATTTAAGTTATGTTTATCATTATATTCCGACTGGTCGGATGTGAATGTATCAACATATTGAGAGACTAAAAGAAAATAGGAGTTTGCTTCAATAAGGCAGCTGTTATAACGCCGGTCCCATAATGCCCCGGTACGCTGATATTTATTATTGTAGTAAGGAACATACTGGCGTCCGATGTGCTGTATAAAGCGGCTTAAATCTTCTTTTGATTTTGGTGTCAGCAGCAACAATACCGTATCTGCCTGAAGTGAATAGGCATGAAGCTCGCAATTGTATGATTCTAAAGACCTGTCCACACAGGTCAGGAAGCGGGCGTAATCATTCTCTTCCTGAAAGAGTTTTTCATGATTGTGTCCGTTAAGTTTAATCAGCTGTGGTAATCCCGGGAAATAAAGGCGCTCTCTTCTTGGCATAGGTCAGCGCTCCAATCGCTAAAAATAATAAATTTATCTAATGAGTAATATAATATAAAACCGGTTTTATTATTTTAACTCATATCATAAAACCCGTTTTTATTTTTGAATGCCATTCTTTTTTATCGTATTGAAAAAAGTATATTTATTTTTTACTTACCTGCTTTGTTAATTAACATATGACAAAAGTAAAATAATAACCACACAAGAAGTCCGATTATTCACGTCAAAAAAGGGGGACAGAGTCACTTACTGCAAAACGGCACATAAAATATTCATTTTCAGCTGAAACTGTTATAGAAGCGCTGTTTTTTTTGATCGATATCAAATTTAGAACGACATTTAAAAATTAAGTTTCCCGTATCTCGGTAATTGTCATCGGGTGCACCTTTCCAATTAAACAATCATTACAGGAAAAGCATTATGGGAAACATGAGTGCCAGTTCCGCCCATAAAATGGGGGTGGTCGCGCTGACCCTGGTAACCGCATCAAATATGATGGGTTCCGGTGTGTTCATGCTGCCGACTAACCTCGCGGGCGTCGGTTACATCTCCTTATGGGGATGGTTATTTACAATCATTGGTGTTATCGCATTAGCCTTAGTTTTCGCCAAAACCAGTCTTATCACACCGCGTAACGGCGGTATCGTGGCTTACGCCAGCGATGCTTTCGGTCCGTTTATCGGTTTCCAGACCACTGTCTGTTACTGGATCAGTGCCTGGGTCGGTAACGTCGCGCTGCTGGTTGCCGGTGTCGGTTACCTCAGCTACTTCTTCCCTGAACTGAAAAACCCTGCTATCGGCAGCGTCGTTGCTATCGCGATTCTGTGGGGCTTCGTGGTATTAGCCAGTTTCGGTGCCCGTGTCGCCGGTCGTGCGCAGTCATTCACTGCAAGCTGCATGCTGGTTGTTGTTCTGGGTGTCGGTGTCATCGGCTGGTTCTGGTTCGATCCGCAGATGTTTACTCAGGTTTATAACGGTACCGGTAAAAGCGATACCACTGCCATTATCACTGCGGCATCTATCGCGCTGTGGGGCTTCCTGGGTGTTGAATCTGCTGTGGTTTCCAGCGGCCAGGTGGACAAACCGGAATACACTGTACCGCGTGCAACCGTTTATGGTCTGCTGATTGCGTCAGTCTGCTACGTCGGCAGCTGCACCGTTATCATGGGTCTGGTTCCGCACGAAGAACTGGTTAACTCTGCTGCGCCGTTTGCGGATGCTGCCCGTTACATGTTCGGTGAAACTGCCGGTACTGTTGCCTCTATCCTGAGTATCATCGCCTGCTTCGGTTCTATCTCCGGCTGGTTAATCCTGCAGTCTGAAGGTCCGCGTGCCGGTGCAAACCAGGGTCTGTTCCCTAAATTCTTCTCCGATGTGAACAAAAATGACGTTCCGATGAAAAGCCTGATTTTCACCGGTGTGCTGATGAGCCTGGTGCTGTTAATGACCGCATCACCAAACCTGGCCAAACAGTTCGAAATCGTCATTCTGATGTCTGTCTTCGCATCTCTGCTGCCATACATGTATGCACTGATTTCTCTGCCAATCATCATGGTTTCCAAAAAAATGAACCGCGGCAGCACCTTCATTTTCTATAACGTCCTGGTGGTTATCGGCATTATCTACTGTGTCTTTGCCCTGTTAGGTTCCGGTTCTGATTCTATGTTCTGGGGTCTGGTCATGATGTCAATCACTATCCCGCTGTTCAGCTTCGTGGCCGCCGGCCGTGCGAAAAAAGGCAACGAGATTCTGTACATCAACGACGAACAAAACAAAGCGTGATCAGCTCCGCTTCACAGTCTTAACTTTTGAAAAACAAGAGGTAATTAAGTATGACTCTGTCTATCAATGATCAAAACAAACTTGATGCATTCTGGGCTTATTGCGTAAAAAACCAGTATTTCAACATCGGCTATCCTGAATCAGCGGATTTCGATTACACCAACCTGGAACGTTTCTTACGTTTCTCCATCAACAACTGCGGTGACTGGGGCGAATATTGCAACTACCTGCTGAACTCTTTCGATTTCGAGAAAGAAGTGATGGAGTATTTCGCAGACCTGTTCAAAATTCCGTTTGAACAAAGCTGGGGTTATGTGACCAACGGCGGTACTGAAGGTAACATGTTCGGTTGCTACCTGGGCCGTGAAATCTTCCCTGACGGTACCCTGTACTATTCAAAAGATACTCACTATTCCGTTGCGAAAATCGTTAAATTACTGCGTATCAAATCTCAGGTTGTTGAATCTCTGCCAAACGGCGAAATCGACTATGACGATCTGATGAAAAAAATCGCTGACGATAAAGAAGCGCATCCGATCATTTTCGCTAACATCGGTACCACTGTCCGCGGTGCTATTGATGATATCGCTGAAATCCAGAAACGCCTGAAAGCAGCCGGTATCAAACGTGAAGATTACTACCTGCACGCTGATGCGGCACTGAGCGGCATGATCCTGCCATTCGTTGATGATGCACAGCCATTCACGTTTGCTGACGGTATCGACTCAATCGGTGTTTCCGGCCATAAAATGATTGGTTCGCCAATCCCTTGCGGTATCGTTGTTGCGAAGAAAGAAAACGTGGATCGTATTTCTGTTGAAATCGACTACATCTCCGCACACGACAAAACCATCACCGGTTCACGTAACGGTCACACACCACTGATGCTGTGGGAAGCTATCCGTTCACATTCAACTGAGGAATGGAAACGCCGCATCACCCGCAGTCTGGATATGGCTCAGTACGCTGTTGACCGTATGCAGAAAGCCGGTATCAATGCATGGCGCAACAAAAACTCCATCACTGTTGTGTTCCCTTGCCCGTCAGAACGCGTCTGGAGAGAACATTGCCTGGCAACGTCCGGCGACGTGGCTCACCTGATCACCACCGCGCACCATCTGGATACCGCGCAGATCGACAAACTGATCGACGACGTTATCGCGGATTTTAACTTACACGCGGCATAAAAAAAGGCAGTGGTAATTATCCACTGCCCCCTTACGGTTCGTTGCCGGCGCAGACGCCAATCCTGCCGGCAACGCTCTCTAACCTATACAGCGACACAGGATGATGCAAGAAAAAAGACCAAAAAACACGGCTCAGTTCTCTGATCGTGAGATTTTTTGCTCCCTCATCCGCAGCTGGAGTATTTCTGTGAGGACAAAATGGTATGGTTCCCAATGGTAAATCCACCCACCGCATGGGCCTGACAGCCCTGATCATTATGACGGCTTCCAATATGATGGGAAGCGGCGTGTTTATGTTACCCTCCTCCCTCGCGCATATCGGTTCCATCGCGCTGTGGGGCGGACTGCTGACCTTCTGCGGCGTACTGGCACTGGCGCTGGTGTTCGCCAAGACCGGTGAAATCTCCCCCTGTAAAGGCGGTGTGATTGCCAATATCGGACGGACATTCGGGCAGTATATCGGGTTACAGACATCACTTTTTTACTGGCTTTCGACCTGGATAGGCAACTGTGCCTTACTGATCTCCGGTGTCGGTTATCTCTCTTATTTCTTTCCGCAGCTTCACACTCCGCTTTACGCCGCTATTACCGCAATTATTATTCTCTGGGCTTTCGTTCTGCTGGGTTTGCAGGGCGCAAAAGTCGTCGGCTATGCGCAGATTTTTACCGGCCTTTGTATGCTCACCGTTATTCTGAGCATCAGTATTTTCGGCTGGACCAGTTTTGATTACACACGTTATATCACCAGTTTTAATGTTACTCAGACCAGTAACACAGATGCTATTTTTGCCGCCGCCGCGATTTCGCTGTGGGGCTATCTGGGAATTGAATCCGCGTCGGTTTCATCCGCCCAGGTGACTAATCCGCACCGCAATATTCCGCTGGCAACCATTATCGGGCTGGTTATTGCTGCCGCCTGCTATCTCAGTTCCACCAATGTCATGATGGGGATCCTGCCCCACGAACAGCTTGTTAACTCCACCGCACCGTTTGCTGATACCGCCCGTTATCTGTGGGGCGAACATGCGGGACAGATTATCTCTGCGCTCGCGATTATTGCCTGCTTCGGTGCATTACCGGGCTGGCAGATTTTACAGACTGAAGTTCCCCGCTCTGCGGCGGAAGAAGGCACATTCCCGCGTTTTTTTGCTGATGTGAACCGCCACGGCGTGCCGTATAAAGGGCTGATTTGTACCGCCGGGATGATGAGCGCCGTGCTGCTGCTCACCATCTCACCAAGCCTGGAACAGCAGTTCCGCAACATCATTATTCTTGCGGTGTCCGCCAGTCTGATCCCGTATGCGTTTGCTGTGATTTCCCTGCCGATCGCCATGATCGCAAAAAAAATGCAGTACGGGCGCACCTTTATTATTTACGCCACTCTGAGCCTGATTGGTCTGGGATTCATTATGGTCGCGCTGACAGGCGCCGGCACCAAACCGCTGTTCTGGGGCATGGTGCTGCAGATGTTTACCATTCCGCTGTATCTGTTTTTTATTATGCGCCGCGAAAAAAACACTACTGATCCCCGTCCCGGGCTCGCCCTGTCGTACATCCCGGGGATCTGCGCTGAGCAGACCGCTGAGATGGCGTTATCGGCTGACAATGATGACAGCCGGAATTTCTCACAGAGAAACTGTATATAGAGGACTAAAAATGGAAAAGATTCAGTCAATCAGAGGGATGAGAAGTGTGCTTCCGGAAGAAACACCGGTCTGGCAGTGGCTGGAAAACCGGATCCGGAATATCACTTCCCGCTACGGCTATCAGGAGGTCAGGCTGCCGATTCTGGAACCGGTTGCCCTGTTTGAGCGCGCGGTCGGTGAATCCACCGATATCGTCTCAAAAGAGATGTATAACTTCCTCGATAAAAGCGGCGAGCACATCACCCTGCGCCCGGAAGGTACCAGTGGTTGCGTCCGGACCGTGATTGAGAACAACATGTGCTACAACACCACGCAGCGCCTGTGGTATCAGGGCCCGATGTTCCGTTATGAGCGTCCGCAGAAAGGCCGTCTGCGTCAGTTCACTCAGTTCGGGGTGGAAACCTTCGGCATGCCGGGGGCGGATGTGGATGCAGAGCTTATCTTTATGGTGAAAGATATCTTTAAGGCGCTCGGCGTGGATAAACACGTCCGCCTTGAGATTAACTCCCTCGGGACACCGGAAGAGCGCTCAGAGCACCGTCAGCAGCTGGTGAATTACTTTATGCAGCACAAAGCGCTGCTGGATGAGGACAGCCTGCGCCGTCTGGAAACCAACCCGCTGCGTATCCTGGACAGCAAAAACCCGGATATGCAGGAGATGATTGAAGCAGCACCGCGCCTGCTGGACTTCCTCGGTGAGGAATCACAGCAGCACTTTGATGATCTGCGCCGTCTGCTGGACAGTGAAAATATTGCTTATGTGGTCAACCCGCGTCTGGTCCGCGGACTGGATTACTACACCCGTACCGTATTTGAGTGGATCACGGAAGAGCTGGGTTCACAGGGGACAGTCTGCGGCGGTGGCCGTTACGATGGTCTGGTTGAATTGTTCAGCGGCAAACAGTTACCGGCTTCCGGGTTTGCTATCGGGATCGAACGGCTGTTACTGCTGATCCAGACTCTCGGCCTGGATAAAGATATTGTGAATCAGCCGGATATTGTGGTGACTTATGAAGATCCGGCACAGAATGTGGAAGCGCTGTTACTGGCTAACACACTGCGCCATCAGTTGCCGCAATATAAAATCCTCAATGATTTCACCAGTGCCAAACTGAAGCGTCAGCACAGCAATGCGCTGAAATCCGGCTGCCGTTACATCGTGACGCTCAACCGTGACGGCCAGGTCGGCCTGTGGGATCTGGCGGCGAACACCAATGAAACCCTCACCGCAGACACCCTCGCCAATGCGTTTCTGAATAAAACCATCACTGCGATGGCCTGATAAACAGCAACGTAATATAAACAAAAGCACTGTTTTTACAGTGCTTTTTTGCTTTCAGGCTTTTACCGTAAAGTGGAAATGATAAAAATCACTGCGGCAGATAGCCGTACCGTACTCCAGCACCCTGCCCAGCTTGTCGCGGCTTCTGAGGATAATTTTCATCAGTGAGGCTGTCGGCGGAATAGAAAGCAGTTTTGCCTCCTCCGCGGTCGGGTGACAGATAGAGAGAGCATATTCCTGCACATCCGGCTCAATTCCCTGCGCCAGCCAGTGCGCATACAGAGAACCGTCCAGCAGATCAGGACGCGGCAGAAACGCCTCCGGGATAAACATGGTTTCCAGCGAGACCGGAATATCATCCACCAGCCGGACACGTTTGATCACCGCCATCGTATCACCTGCGGATAATTCCAGTTCCGGGGCCAGTGAGTCCGGCACAGAGTCCAGCTGACGAATAAGCCAGCGGTTGGACACCTTGCCGCTGCCGGCGGCCTGCGCGGAAAAACCGCCGCCGGACAGGTTGTACTGCACCGGCAGATTAATCTGCGTGCCTTTGCCGTGATGTTTCACCACCAGGCCCTGTTTCAGCAGTAAGTCCAGTGCCTTCACCACCGTAACGCGGGATACCCCCAGCGACTGCGACAAACGGCGTTCAGACGGCAGAACACAACCGTGCGTCAGCTGCTTTTGTGTGATGGCTTCTTCAATCCCTTGTTTTAGCTGAAGATATAACGGAACAGTTGATTGCTGATCAAGCCTGTGCTGTAAAAAAGTGAGAAAATCATGTTCCACAAATAGGTTCCTGTCATGCTGCGGATAACGGCTGAAAACAGTGTAGCAACTTTTGTGTCCGCTATCACATACTGATTAAAATCAATCCAACTGGACTACAACTGGACTTATTTGTCGTCTATTATATACTCTATAAAGACAAAGGCTCCACAGCAGTTTTATACCAATAATATGATTTGTTGTTCTTAATTCATTCAACACCAGTTCAGATAATAATAAATGACACAATCAGCAGCAGTCCCGTTAAATGTGACAGAAAAACGTATTCTCGGTTGTCTTTACGGGCAGGCAACCGGGGACGCCATGGGCATGCCGTCGGAACTCTGGCCGAAGAGCCGGGTCCGTCAGCACTTCGGCTGGATTGATACTTTCCTGCCGGGGCCTGAGGAGAATATTGCCGCCAACGAGTTTGTTGCCGGGGAATTTACCGATGACACCAGTCAGTGTGTTGCCCTGATGGATGCCATTATTGAGGAGCACGGTGCTGTCGTCCCGCAGACGATCGCCCGTCACATAATGGCGTGGGCCACCCGGATAAACGCGTTTGAAAAAAATATTCTGGGGCCGACATCAAAAGCTGCGCTGAATGCCATACACCAGGGAATACCTTTAGATAAAATAGAGGCAAATGGTGTGACCAACGGTTCCGCGATGCGTGTCGCGCCCGTCGGTTGCCTGATGCCATCATATAATACAGATCGTTTTATTGAGCAGGTCAGGCTCTCCTGTCTGCCGACCCACAAATCCGATATCGCCATTGCCGGTGCTGTTGTGATTGCGCGGGCCGTTAGTCTGGCTGTTGAGGGCACTGACTGGTCTGCGATAAAACAGGCTGTCATACCGCTGGCTGACACTGTTCAGCGCCGGTTTGAGTCCACCTTCAGCCCATTGCTGGGACGGAGGATTATGTACGCCCTCAATGTGGTCCGCGGGCGCACGGACGAAGAGCAGGCACTGACCGATCTCTATGAGATAGTCGGCGCCGGTATGGATAATATTGAGTCTATCCCGTGTGCAATTGCACTCGCGGATTTAGCCAACACCAATCCCGTACGCTGTGCGGTACTGGCTGCAAATCTCGGCGGCGACACGGACACCATCGGTGCCATGGCGACGGCCATCTGCGGCGCAATTCACGGCATTGACAGTTTTGATGCTGACAGTATCGCATTGATAAATCATACAAATAATATCGATTTTACGCCGTATGCCCGCCGTCTGGCACAGTTCAGACAGGAGTATGCCGCGACGAACAGGATGATGTCATGAGTCAGCAATCTGTACCTTCAGCGTTGAACAAAACCGATCCGACCATCGAAGAACTGGGGATCGGCCTGATCCCGCCTTCCCGGCAGACCAAAAAACCCGCCGAACTGTTCTTTGTCTGGTGTGCCGCTAATATCGGCATTCTCGGCGTGGTCTACGGCGCGATTATTGTGTCGTTCGGGCTGTCCTTCTTTCAGTCGGTTTTAGCGGCAGTGGTTGGTGTCGCCTCCTTTATTTTAGTGGGGATCACCAGTATCGCCGGTAAAATCGGCCGGACCACCACCCTCACCCTTTCCCGCGCCAGCTTCGGCAAAAGCGGTAATATCGCGCCGACGGCTTTCTGCTGGTTTAACCTGATGGGCTGGGAAGCGGTGAATATCATCACCGGCACCCTGACCCTGGCGGCGCTGTTCACCGCCATCGGGCTGGGCAGCGGACACCTGATGACCGCTATCGCGCTGATACTGTTCGGCGGACTGACGGTGCTGGTCAGTATTCTCGGGCAGAACACCGTTTTGCTGATGCAGAAATGGATCACGCGTATTTTCGGGGCGATGACCCTGTTTGTCGTCCTCTGGCTGCTTGCGACCGCAGACTGGCAGGCGCTGATCAGCCGTCCTTCCGGTAACTGGATCACCGGTTTCCTGCCTGCGGTGTCCATTATCGCCGCCGGAACCGGGATCAGCTGGGCGATTGCCGGGGCAGATTACAGCCGTGACCAGAGCCCGTCCTCATCCCACAGCCGTATTTTCGGCTCAGTGGTCGGCGGGGCCGCACTGCCGCTGTTACTTCTGATCCTGACCGGTATTCTGCTGACCGCGCAACTGCCTGATCTGGCAGCGGAAGAGAACCCGATTGCCGCAATCGGCGGTCTGCTGCCGTCCTGGATGGCGGTGCCGTATCTGGCCGCTGCGGTGGCAGGGATTGTCACTATCGCCGTCCTCAGCCTCTATTCCGCCAGTCTCAACCTGCTGAGCATGGGCATCAAACTCAAACAGCGCACCGCCGTTGCTCTTGATGGCGTGATTGTGCTGGCGATCGCGATTTATGTTCTGTTTGTTTCCGGTGATTTCCTCGGGCCGTTTATTTCATTCCTGGTGTTCTGCGGATTGTTCCTCGCATCCTGGGCGGCGATTTTTATCACCGATTACTACTGCAAACACAAAACCGCCGGTTACGACGAAGTTTCGCTCTACGGCGACACCGGGGTTATCTGGCCGACCTTCCTGTGCTGGCTCGGCGGCTCGGTTGCCGGGCTGCTGGTCACCAACACCGGCTTTATTAACGGACCGTTTGCCACCGGTGTGTTTGAGAATTCCAGTCTGGGGCTGTTTGTCTCCTTCCTGGTGAGCATGGCGGCGTACCGCCTGACACTGATGATAAAACCGGTACGGAGTTAAACGGAACTGATGGATGTAACATTACTGACACCACAGCGCCCGGTCGTGGTTATCGGCGCGGCTTTCGGCGATGTGATGCTGGAAGTGAATGCACTGCCGCACAGCGGGGATGATATCAGCGCCCTGCCGCTCGGGCAGCAGATCGGCGGCTGCGCCTTTAATGTCGCCCGCGCGCTGAGCCGTCTCGGTATTACACCGGTCAATGGCATTCCCGCCGGAAACGGCAGTTGGGGAAAACAGGTCACCGCCGCGATGGAAAAGGAAAATCTGCCGGTTCTGCTGCGCCATCCGACGCACGATAACGGCTGGTGTCTGGCGCTGGTGGAGGAAAGCAAAGAACGCACATTCATCACCATCGAAGGCTGTGAGCAGCACTGGAGTGACGCGCTGCTCGCACAAATTCCGGTACCGGACAATGCCCTGATTTATGTCTCCGGTTACGAACTGGTCAGTCCGGAAAGCGCGCCGCTGCGCAACTGGCTGCTGGCACAGAGTGCGGATAAAACCCTGTTTGCGGATTTCGGTCCGCGTCTGCGGGACATTGATCCGGACTTTATTGAAAAGCTGCTGGCGAAAAAGCCGCTGCTGACCGTCAACCGTGATGAGCTGGCACAGCTCAATCCGCAGGGCGGAAAACAGTCTGAGATACAGACAGACGATGCACAGGCGTTTGCCGACAGCTACGGCCTGCCGCTGATCGCCCGCTTTGATAAAGAAGGCGCTGTGGTGTGCCAGCCGGGACAACAGCCGGTCAGAATCCCGGCGTACAAAGTGCCGGTAGCCGATACCATTGCCGCCGGAGACAGCCACTGTGCCGGTGTTCTCGCCGGACTGGCCTGCGGACAACCGCTCACGGATGCCGTACGGACCGGTAATGCGGTGGCGGCCATTGTGGTCAGCCGCCCGGGCTCTGACGGCGCACCCACCCGCTCTGAACTGAGTGAGTTTTTACATCACCACCTCTGAAACACCGCCCGTTTACCCGACAGCGATGTTCACTCAGCCCCCGGATTCCGGGGGTTTTTCTTTCAGTAACTGATCGATATCAGCAGATCATCGATGTTTTCAATCACTTCGCGGCTGGCATCTTCCATTGCCGACAAATGCAGTTCTTCATCATGAAGTGAGCCCTTCGCCCGGGCTTCCAGCGCCAGGCGCCCGGAAAGATGTACCAGCCGGTGCGGCCTTTCCAGTTTCCGGTAGGCATCATGGCCGGTAAACCGCTGTCCTTCGTCCGCGTAATACCATTTGCCGAGACGGCACTGTGTGTGGTCATTAACCGATAAATCAGCGTTTCCGTCCAGCAGGCGGCGGTAGATATCCCCTTTCCAGATAACATGATCCAGTTTGACGGTATTGAGAAATTGCTGCACCGCCACAAACCGGATGATCGCCTCCATCCGCGAAGAAATGGTGATCATACTCTGTAAGCGTTCGTCCGTCTGAACCGCAATATTACGGATACAGCTCACCAGCTTCTGGTTATCTTCCGCATCCGTATAAATCGAGTTGGCATGTGACTTTATTTTGCCGGTAAAAGCGGTGATATTGATGGCTTCGTTCTGAATTTCGCCGGATAATTGTTTTATTTCCCGGGCGATGACCGAAAACCCGGCCCCCCGGCTGCCGACATGGGAAGCTTCAATCGCTGAGTTAACCGCCAGCAGGTTCGTCTGGTTGGCCAGGCGTTCGATATTATTAATGTTCTGATTAATCTGCCCCAGCACTGAGATCAGCTTTTGTGTGTAATCAAGCCCTTTATCCGCGTGCTCACTGATATCATCCAGCACACTGCACAACTCCTGCATGTAGCGGCGTGTTTCACTGTTATGCAGCGCGATTTCATCCAGAGTGCCCTGCTCCCCGGCAAGCCGGGTGCCGGAATCCAGCAGAGAATTGCGGATAATTTCTATCACCGCCATACCCTCCAGCAAATGCCGGCACAAAATTTCACCGTGAACGCACTGCTGTTCATCACTGTCTGCCATCACCGCTCGCGTTGCCGGTTCCGGAAAAACCGCCGGCACTTCCCCGGGGATTGCGGACTGTTTCTTTTGCAGAAAAAACCATTTTTTCATTATATTCAGCATGTTAATTCCGGTTAAGACAGATAACACAACTCAGGGAAATAGCGCAGATTGCCGCCGGGGACACATTAACTATCGGCGGAGAAAACGGAGGCTTTATGCAGACGGCGGGGAGTGATAAAAACGGCAGCGGATTTTAATAACCCGCTGCCGGAGAGTGAAAACAGAAGTGTTACAGGAAGGCGAAGAACAGCATACCGACAAGCGCCCCGGTGGTTCCCAGGATGGTTTCCATCAGTGTCCAGGTCTTCAGGGTCTGTGCTTCGGTGGCACCGGTAAATTTACCGAACAGCCAGAAACCGGAGTCGTTCACGTGGCTCAGCACAATAGAGCCGCCCGCGATACAAACAGACAGAGCCGCCAGCTGTGCGCCGGAATAGCCCAGTTCACCGATAACCGGCAGTACCAGACCGACGGTGGTCAGACAGGCAACGGTTGCAGAGCCCTGGATCACACGGACGGCGGCAGAGAGGACAAAACAGGCAGCAGCAATCGGCAGCCCCGCACCAATCAGTGATTCACCCAGTGCCGGACCTACGCCGGAATCCACCAGCACCTGTTTGAACACACCGCCGGCACCGGTCACCAGCAGGATAATCCCGGCTGGCTGAATAGCAGCAGAACAGATTTCCATGACTTTATTGCGGCTCATGCCACGGCGGATTGCCAGGCCGTAAATCGCCACCAGACAGGCAATCAGGATCGCCAGGAACGGGTGTCCGATAAACACCAGCCAGGCGTGCAGTTTTGAATCCGGATCCACCATCGGCGCAGCAATGGTTTTCAGACCGACCAGTACCAGCGGGAACAGTACCAGCGCCAGGCTCAGGCCAAACGATGGCATCTTGTGTTGTCCGAGAGCCGGTTCAGTCAGATCTTCCGGCAGCTCCAGGGTGACAAATTTACTGATAAAGTTACCAAACAGCGGTCCTGCCAGGATCATACCCGGAATCGCCGCACACAGGCCGATCAGGATCATCCAGCCGAAGTCTGCATTCATCTGGTCTGCCAGCAGCATCGGGGTCGGTCCCGGCAGCAGGAAGCAGGCAGCCGCCGCCACACCGGCAAACAGCGGGATAGCCAGGCGCACCACGTTACCGCCGGTACGACGGGCAACAGCGAAGACCACACCGATCAGCAGGACAATCGCCACATCAAAGAACAGCGGCAGAGCGCAGATAAGCCCGGCGATCCCCAGCGCGTAATGCGCCCGTTTTTCACCGAAGGAATTCAGTAGTTTGACAGCTATCTGGTCGAGTGCGCCGGTTTCATGCAGGATTTTGCCGAACATCGCCCCGAGCGCGACCACTATCGCCAGGAAACCGAGCGTGCCGCCCATGCCGTTCTGCATGGTCTGTGTGATCTGCTCCAGCGGCATGCCGGAAAACAGCCCCGCGCCGATAGCCACAATCATCAGTGCCACGAACGCATGCAGCCGCGCCACCATCACCAGGAACAGCAGCAGTAATACCGACCCGGCGGCGGTTAACACCAGGGTTAATGTTGTCATGACTGACCTCCGGAAACCTGTCTGATAATCTGAACCGCGCCCGCAATCACATCCTCAAGCGGCGGCTGAATGTCCAGCACCTGTACATCCTGCTCTGCGGCAGTGTCCGGTGCTTCTAAGGTATCGAACTGTGTGATCAGCATTTCCGGTTTGAAGAAATGCCCTTTGCGGGCTTTCAGGCGGCTTTCGATCAGCTCAAAATCCCCTTTCAGCCAGATAAATGACAGGTTTTTGTTCTGGCGGCGCAGGATATCGCGGTAGCTTTTTTTCAGCGCCGAACAGACAATCACCGAAAGCTCATTGGTCCGCTGCATAGCAAAAATCGCGTCGTTGATGGCTTTCAGCCACGGTTCGCGATCGGCATCATTCAGCGGGTGCCCGGCCGCCATTTTTTCGATATTGGCACGCGGATGCAGGTAATCCCCGTCCAGAAAGGCCGCATTCAGCCCGGTCGCAACCCCGTTAGCCACAGCGGATTTTCCGCAGCCGGAAACCCCCATCAAAACAAAGGCGTGATGTGGTTTTTGGCTATCACTCATAACAATTCCTCTTATGCGGTCATTATCACCGGATATGTTACCGGTAACTATTACCGGTAACATTACCAACGGATATGGTTACAATGCAATCAAACACTGTTTTCGGATGAACAAATTGTGACAGTTATCTCAAATGAAATTCCTGTCACTTCAGGAAGGGCCGGGAGCCGTTAAATACTCTCTCCCGGTAATAATTCGAAGCCGACATCCACTATCTGCTGAGGCGGCAGTTCGCCGCGCAGACGCGCCAGCAGCACTTCAGCCGCACGGCGGCCCATCAGGTCACGAGGTGTGAGGACACTCGCCAGTTTCGGGGTCATCACACGGCCGACATCATGGCCGTGGAACCCGGCAACCGCCAGATCCTGCGGAATACGGATCCCGAGGCGCTGACACTCAAAAACAGCCCCGATAGCAAGGTCATCGTTGGTACAGAACAGCCCGTCAGCATCCGGATAATCGGCTCTGACCTGGTGCAGTTGTCTCGCCCCCAGCGAATACGAAGAGCTTTCCTGCGTCATCACATTACCCGGTTCAAGCCCGGCATCCCGCATGGCCTGTACATAACCCTGAAGGCGCATGAATGTCCGTTCGTCATGACGCGCGCCGAGATAAATCACACGGCGGCAGCCGCGTGCAATCATGGCCTGCGTCATTTCATACGCGGCGCGCATGTTATCCAGCCCGACGGCGGAATCATAGCAAGGGGAGACGCTGTCCATCAGCTCAACCACCGGGATCCCGGCGGTGGCCAGCATTTTCAGGGTGCGCGGGGTGTGGGTGCGTTCGGCCAGGATCAGGCCGTCAATATTGTAAGACAACAGGGAGACCAGGCGATCTTCTTCTTTCTCCGCCTGATAGCCGTAGTGCGCCAGCATCGTCTGATAACCGGCGGCATCCGTCACGGTTTCGATACCGCGGATCACTTCCGCAAACACCTGGTTGGTCAGCGAAGGCAGCAGCACGCCGATAGCCCGGCTGGTGGCATTGGATAGAATATCCGGCACCCGGTTCGGGATATACCCCAGTTCATCGAGGGTACGGGCAATCGTGCCGCGCAGTTTTTCGGAAACCTGTTCAGGGTTACGCAAAAAGCGGCTGATAGTCATTTTGGTTACACCAACGCGGTCAGCCACGTCCTGTAACGAAGGGCGTTTTTTCTTCATAGTGCTTATCTTAATACAGACTGGTCTGTGTGTCGTTATATCCGCCGAAAGAGGCCGTAGTTATACCGTATTCCGCCCGGAATTTTACCTTGTTTTGACTTACTTCCCTATTTACCGCTGATTTTATTGACTCACCTCATGCTCTGCGCTAACGTCCGCTGTATAACAATACATATAACGATAATGACGACTGATCACGATGACACTTAACCGCCTCTGCTCCGGATTTCTTTTCTGCTGCGCACTGCTGTTCACTTTCCCGGCATTGTCAGCCGCTGCCGCACCGGAAACCGCCTCTCAGGTTTTTATTTATGGTCAGCTTCCGCCGCCGGAAGCCATTCACCGTGTGGTCAGCAGCGGCCCGCCGACTGATCAGCTGCTGTTTGCGGTCGCCCCGGAAAAACTGCCGGGCTTTGCTTCTCTGTCGGTAAAAAATAACCCGTATTTTGCTCCCCGCTGGCGCGCGCTGCCGGTCACCGGACGCCTCTCCGGACGCGGCAGTACCCTTTCCCCTGAAACCCTGCTGGCGCAGGCACCGGATGTGATTGTTGACAGCGGACTGACCGATGACACTTACCGCTCTCAGGCCGCCCGTTTCAGCCGCCAGACCGGTATTCCGTATATTCTGTTATCCGGCAATCTGACACAAACCCCGGATCTGCTGCGTCAGGCCGGTGCATTGCTGGGGGAAGCAGAACGCACGGAACAACAGGCACAGCTGGCGGAGAAATGGCTGCTGGATGCTGCTGCTTTTGCTGATCGTCAGACACACAAACGCCGTTTTTATCTGGCTCGCGGCGCGAAAGGCCTGCAAACCGGTCTGCGTGGTTCGATTCACAGCGAAGCCCCGGAATTACTGGGGTTTGAGAATGTCGCGGATGTCCCGGATATGCAGGGACTGGCGGAAGTCTCTTTCGAACAGTTACTGCAGTGGAACCCGGATTTTATTATCGCCCAGGATGCCGTGACGTATGATGCCATTATGCAGGGTGAGGTCTGGCAGAGCCTGGATGCAGTGAAGAATAAGCAGGTATTTTACTATGCCGGGCTGCCGTTCGGCTGGCTCGACAGCCCGCCGGGGCTGAACCGGCTTTTAGGACTGCGCCGCCTTCAGGCACAGTTTGAGCCGGAGAGTACCGATCTGAAAGCAGACACCGGTTTGTTTTTCAGTTTGTTCTATCACTCTCCGCTATCGGAGGCACAGATTAACAGTCTGTTATCCGCCCGATGACCACCTCCGCCAAAACCCTGTTACTGCTTGTGCTGCTGGTGCTGGTCACCGGCATTGCTCTGAATGTTGGTAAGTTCTCACTGACTCCACAGCAGCTGTGGGATGTGATCCAGGCAAAAATCACCGGCAACAGCGGCGCGGATGATCCGGCACTGAGCCGCGATATGACGGTCTTCTGGCAAATCCGTCTGCCGCGCATTGCCGCCGCACTGATTATCGGCGGCGGACTGGCGATAGCCGGGGCGGCGTATCAGGGCATGTTCCGTAACCCGCTGGTTTCACCGGATATTCTGGGTGTTTCCGCAGGTGCCGGGGTTGGTGCGATCCTCGGAATTTTTGCAGGTCAGTCAATGCTCACTATCCAGCTGTTCGCCTTCACCGGCGGGCTGTGTGTGGTTGCCCTGGTCTATTCTGTCGCCCGGCTGGCGCGTCAGCATGATCCGGTACTGGCGCTGGTGCTGGTCGGGATCGCTGTCAGCGCCCTGTGCGGCTCGGCCATTTCCCTGATGAAAATTCTGGCCGATCCCTATACCCAACTGCCCGCCATGACCTTCTGGCTGCTCGGCGGCCTGTCCGCGATTTCACCGGATGATATTAAAACCACCGCCCCGCTGATTTTCGCCGGGATGGTGCCGCTTCTGTTGCTGCGCTGGCGTATGAATCTGCTCAGCCTGAGTGATGAAGAAGCCCGCGCACTCGGGTTGAATGTCACCGTGACGCGGCTGATTTTTATTGCCTCCGCCACCCTGATCACCGCAAGTGCGGTCTCTGTCGCGGGAATTATCGGCTGGCTCGGGCTGATTATCCCGCATATCACCCGCTTGTTAGTGGGTGCTAACTTCAGCCACCAGTTGCCGGTGTCACTGCTGATCGGCGCCATCATGCTGCTGCTGACAGACACACTGGCACGCACCATTGCCCCGATTGAACTGCCGCTCGGCATTCTGACATCTGCGGTCGGCGCACCTTTCTTTATTTTTCTGCTGTTGCAGACCCGGAGGAACGGATGAGCGATGTCCTGACCACCCGCGGCCTGGCGGTCGGCTACGGAGAGAAGTTAATACTCACTGACATAAATCTGCAATTACATCAGGGAGAAATTATCTGTCTGCTCGGTGCCAACGGCTGCGGCAAAACCACGCTGATGAAAACCCTGCTCGGCCTGTTACCACCAAAGGCCGGGGAGATCCGCATTGATAACACACCGCTGCGTGACTGGAGTGCCGCCGCACTCGCCCGCCGCGTTGCCTATGTGCCGCAGGCGCACAATATGCCGTTTTCTTTCCGGGTGGCGGATATGGTCGCACTCGGACGCAGTGCCCATCTCTCCCTGTTTGCCGCCCCGGGACGCGCTGAACGGCAGATGGCAGAGCAGGAACTGGATCATATGGGGATCGCCCATCTGGCACAGCGCTCCTATTCCTGCCTGAGCGGCGGGGAAAAACAGCTGGTACTGATTGCCCGCGCCCTTGTACAACAGCCGGGGCTGCTGATTATGGATGAACCGGCGGCCAGCCTCGATTTCGGCAATCAGATAAAATTACTGAATAAAATCGAACAGTTACGTGAGAGAGGGATCACCGTGCTGATGTCCACCCACCACCCGCAGCATGCGGCCGCCGTGGCAGACAGCATTGTGATGCTCAGCAAAGACAGCCCCGCCTGCCAGGATAAACCTGCCGCGCTGCTCACACCGGAAACCCTGGCGGCACTCTATCATGTGACACCAGAACATATTGCTGCCCACTTCGCGCAGCCAGCTTATAAGGGATGCTCATGACTATTGATGATATCGATTTCGCACAACTCTACCGCGCCCATCTCGCACAGGCCGAACGTACCCGCAAAGATCCGGAACACTGGGACAAACGTGCGGAGAAAATGGCACAAAACTGTGCGAATCCCGCCGATCCGTACCTGATCCGCTTTAAAGAGATTGTCGATACCACCGGCGCGAAAACCCTGCTGGATGTCGGCTGCGGGCCGGGCTCTGTCGCGTTGCAGCTGGCAGACAGCTTTGAGCAGGTCACCGGTATTGATTACAGCGAAGGGATGCTGAAAGTCGCGCGTCAGCGGGCTGAGACTCAGGGCTGCTCACACGTCACCTTCCGTCACTGCGCCTGGGAAGATGACTGGTCAGCCCTGCCGCCGTGCGATATCGCTGTGGCTTCCCGCTCCACCCTGGTGATGGATTTACAGGCCGCGCTGCTGAAACTGAACCGTCACGCGCGGCTGCGGGTTTACACCACCCACACTGTCAGCCCGACATTTGTCGATATCCGCGTGATCCGCGCCATCGGCCGCACACCGGTCACACTGCCGACTTATATTTACGCGGTGAATATTCTCAACCAGCTCGGCATTCATCCGGATGTGGAATTTATCCGCAGTCCGAACTGCCAGAGCCGCGACAATATGACCTTTGAGCAGTTTGCCGAAGGTGTGATCTGGTCGCTGGGACAGCTTGATGACCATGAAATGACACTGCTGCGCCGCTATTACGACCAGCAGGCGGCTGACGGCCTGCCGGTGGTGCCGGCCACCCGCGACTGGGCCATGGTTTCCTGGAGTGTGGTACCGGAATCCGCCCTGCTGCTGCCGGGAGGTCAGAAGTGATCTACTACAGTGATGCCTTTCTGGACAGCCTCCTGCTGGAGGACATCCATTACGGTGATCTCACCACCCGCGCACTCGGCATCGGCGCACAGAGCGGGGAAATGCACTTTTCCCGCAAGCAGGCCGGTTATGTCAGCGGGCTGACATTGGGTCAGAAGTTACTGGAAAAACTCGGATTACAGACACAATTACACGCTAATGACGGCGATCATACGGAAGTAGGCGCTCTGCTGCTGACCGCAACCGGTCGTGCGGAAGCACTGCATCAGGGCTGGAAGATTGTCCAGAATGTGATTGAGTGGAGCAGCGGCGTGACACAGATGACCCGCTGCATGGTGGATACCCTTCGTCAGTATCAGCCGGACGCACAGCTGGCCTGCACCCGTAAAAATATCCCCGGTACCAAGCTGCTGGCAACCGCTGCTGTACTGGCCGGGAAAGGCATTATTCACCGTCAGGGCTGCGCGGAAACTATTCTGCTGTTTGCCAATCACCGCCGTTTCCTGGCAGAGCCGGAAAACTGGTGTGCAGCGATTGCAACATTGCGCCGTGAAGCCCCGGAAAAGACCATTATTGCCGAAGCGGACAATCCGGATGAAGCTTATCAGGCGCTGAAAGGCCGCCCTGATGTGCTGCAACTGGATAAATTCAGTCCTGATGATATCCGCCGTCTCGTCAAAGACGCGGCGGTGCTGGCACCGGACTGCACACTGTCTGCTGCAGGCGGGCTGAATGCAGAGACCATCGGACAGTATGCGGATACCGGCGTGAAGCTGTTTGTCACGTCCGCGCCGTATTATGCGTCCCCGGCGGATATTAAAGTCCGGTTATATCCGCGCTGACGGAAAACCGCACAACCTTATAGTGAGTTAAGGGATAAACCGGTCAGGTCACTGAACCGGCCGTTTTATCCTTTTGTTTTGCAAGTCGTTATATAAATAAATACATATCGGTAACAGGAAAAATAACAATGAAACGAACTCTACTCTGCTCAGCTATTCTGCTGGCAACCGCGCCTGCGGTACAGGCAGAAAGCGCAGATATTCTGACCGTCTGGGGCAGCCCGGTGGCCTCCAATCCGGATGTCATCACACAGCCGCAGATGCAGTCGCTGAACAAAACCAATGCGGCGACAGCCATCAGCACCATGCCGGGTGTGGTTCTCGAAAAATCCGGCAATCGTAATGAGCTGACCGTTAAAGTCCGTGGTTTTGACAGCCGCCAGGTGCCGGTGTTCTTCGACGGGATCCCGACTTATGTCCCGTATGACGGCAACCTTGACCTCGGCCGCTTTATGGCCAGCGAACTGGAAAGTATTGAGGTGAGCAAAGGTTATACCTCGCTGTTACAGGGCCCGAACCTGATGGGCGGTGCAATCAACCTCACCACCGCCACCCCGAAAAAACCGTTTGAGGCCAACGTATCATTCAGCCAGGGCTTCGCACGCGGCGCGGATAATGCCTATAACACCAGCGCCCGTGTCGGCGCACGCAGCGACCCCGGGTTTATCCAAGTCAGCGGCAGCCAGTACAAACAGCGTTTCCTCGGCCTGCCGGGCTCCGATGATGACAATGCCCTGGCTGGCAGCAACGGCCGCCGTGCGCACTCCTCATCCGATGATAAACGCGGCATGGTGAAAGTGGGCTGGACCCCGCGTGAAACCGATCAGTATGTCTTTACCTATCTGAAGCAGGATGGCAGCAAAGACAGTTCGCCGTCTGCGGTGCCGGGCAAAGGCAAATACAGCTGGTGGGAATGGCCGGATTACAACAAAGAGAGCTACTATTTCAACAGCACCACTCAGCTGACAGACGGCGTAAACCTCCAGGGCCGCCTGTTCCATGACAAGTTTGAAAATACCCTGCTGATGTATAAAAAAGACGGCAAAGGGTACGATTACAGCTATTACGATGATTTCAGCAACGGTGCCTCTCTCCAGTTAGGGATCGACATGCGTGAACGTGATCTGCTGTCATTCTCCGCGCACTGGAAAGATGACGTTCACCGCGCACAGAAACAGCGTAACGGGGATATTCTGCGTTACAAAGATCGCACTTATTCTGTCGCCACCGAATACCAGTGGGCGGCCACGTCTGATCTCGATTTTATCGGTGCCATCGGCTATGACTGGCGCGAAAGCCGTCAGGCGGATAAAGGTGCGGATGATAATGATCAGCACGCGTTTAACTGGGAAGTGATGTCAAAATACACGTTCGCCAACCAGGACAACGTGCGGTTCTCCGTGTCTGACCGCAGCCGCTTCCCGACACAGAAAGAGCGCTATACCACTGAAAAACCAAAAGACGGTTCGCTGGGTATCATTAACCCGAACCTGAAAGCCGAACGCGCACTGACCTTCGATTTAACCTATGAAGGGAATATCACCGATAAATGGGGCTACCAGGCCAGCATCTATCACAACCGAGTGGATGATGCGATCCTCGCGCACACAGTGATTAAAAACGGTGACCGCTACTTCCAGAACCAGAACAGTGGCCGTGTGGATTACACCGGGCTGGATCTGGGCGTGAAAGGCGAAGTCAGTGACTGGCTGAAAACCGGGATCAACTACAGCTACATCCACAGTGATCCGAAAGATGTTGATCATGCTGAAGGGCTGCCGAAGCATAAAATGTATGCCTGGGTGAAAGTCACACCGATAGAGCCGCTGTCGATCACCCTGTCCGAAGAGTTCCGTGCCTGGAGCTATCAGTATAACGACAATAATGACAAAGTGGCCGGTTATGCTCTTACCGGCCTGCGCGTGGATTATGACTTCGGTTACGGCATTTCCGCCAATGCCTCCGTTAATAACCTGTTTGATAAATCCTACGAGTACACCAACGGCTATATGGAAGAAGGCCGTAACTTCTGGCTGGGCGTGGAATACCGCTATTAATCAGCAGGACGCTTTTTGTGCAAAGCCCCCCGTTTCGGGGGGCTTTCTGTATTTTCAGACTGACGGGGAGAGTGTCATTCCGCCGCCCGCCGCTTCCCGGCGGTTGATCTGACGCAGCAGGAAGGTTGCCACCACACCCAGCAGCGCACAGGCGACCGAAAGCATAAAGATATAGCTGTAGCCGGTTTCGCCGTATTTATCCAGCCAGTAGCCGGCAACGGAATAATAGAACGCGTCCGGGGAAAAGCCGATAAAGGAGGCAAAACCCACCACCGCGCCGGTGGTTTTCATCGGGATTTTCGATTCTGCAACAGAGGCAAAATAGATACCGCGGAAGGCAAACAGTAACGCACTCAGTACCACCATATTCACCACCGCAAACCACATAAAGGCGTTACCTTTCGGGATCACGAGGAACAGAGCACAGTTCACGGCCATGATGATAAAGCCGACAAACATCACACTGATAGATGATCCGACTTTATCCGTCACGATCCCCGCCACCGGAGAGGCCACCATTTTGATCACATAGGTGCGGATAATTGACAGCGCCGTCACCAGGGTAATTGGTACCACATATACCTGTGACAGATACGGGCTGAGATACGTCAGGCTGGAGAACACCACATAAGTGGAGAAAATAATCAGCCCGATCAGCCACGCCTTCGGCATGCTCACCACACTCATCAGCGAACGGAATGTGGTTTTTTCTTCCGGTTCGCCGCTGTCAGTGGTACTGCTGCGGTGCGCGATCAGGAAGAACAGCAGCACGCCGCAGATCACAGAAGCGCCGGAGTAAAGCCAGACGACGTAACGGAAGCCGATTGCCGCCTCGGCAAATTTGCCGAAGAAATAGAGACCGGTGAACGAGATCAGTGTGCCGGATACGCCGGAGAGTCCTTCGTAAAACCCGAAGATCCGCCCCTGCTCTTTCTCCGTACCCTGCATCCGCACCACTTTGATCGATGCGGCGAAGAATGTCAGGATCGTCGTGACACCCCACAGAATGTGGATCAGCAGGATCGTGTTATACGACGGGAAGGTCGCAAACCAGAATCCCAGTGACCCGGAG
Organism: Morganella sp. HSTU-ASny43; assembly: GCF_022819185.1. Classification (NCBI taxonomy): domain Bacteria; kingdom Pseudomonadati; phylum Pseudomonadota; class Gammaproteobacteria; order Enterobacterales; family Morganellaceae; genus Morganella; species Morganella sp. HSTU-ASny43. Next base: position 29,331 of record NZ_WSPG01000022.1, on the reverse strand, counting down.
GCGATCAGCGAGAAGGTGATCAGGTTGCGCAGTGAAAAACGATCCGCAAACCAGCCGCCGAAAAAGTAGGAAAACATACCGATCAGGCCATACAGACTGAGCAGGTTACCGATCTCAATGTGTGTCAGCCCCAGCGCCTGCTGCATCGGATCATAGAACGAAGACTTCAGGTAAGGCAGGCTGTACATTGCGGTGGTACCGAATGCCAGCAGAAACAGAATCAGCATCCGTCTGACGCGGGATTGATTTGCCATGTGATTTGCCATAATTATTATCTCTTTTTATCAGCCGTGAACTGCATCCAGGGCCTGGCGGAAATCCGCAATAATGTCTTTTGCTGATTCAAGTCCGACAGCAATACGGATCAGGTTTTCGCCGTTCATCTGGACCAGGGTGTGCTCTTCACCCAGACTGGTGGCAATGGTGGTCAGTTTCAGGGAGTTCACAAATTTGCGGCTCACCTGGTCGCGGGTCAGGCCGTGAATGTCCTCTTTCAGACGGAAAGAGACAATACCGCCGCCGAGGCCGTTCATCTGTGACTGACACAGTTCATAATGCGGATGGTTTTTCAGTGCCGGGTAGCGGACTTCTTCGATTTCGCTCTGAGATGTCAGGAATTCCGCCAGTGCCAGGCCGTTTTCGCAGTGTTTTTTCATGCGCATATCGAGGGTTTTCATCCCGCGCATAATCATCCAGGCATTGTTTGGTGCCAGTGCCGCGCCGGTAAAGCAGCATAATCCCGGCCATTTGATCAGTTCGATCAGCTCGCGGGAGCCGATAACCGCACCGCCCAGGGTATCACCGTGACCGTTCATAAACTTGGTCAGGCTGTGAACCACCAGATCCGCACCCAGCTCCAGCGGGCGTTGCAGGATCGGCGTACAGAAGGTGCTGTCAACAATCAGCAGGCTTTTGTTATGATGGGCAATGTCTGCCACCGCGCGGATATCCACCAGCTCCAGAGACGGATTAAGCGGGCTTTCCACATACACGAGTTTTGTCGCCGGTTTCATGGCAGCGCGGATATTGTCACTGACCGTGGCATCAGTGAAGGTGATTTCCACGCCGAATTTCGCCAGCAGTTCTGTCATCAGCAATCGGGTGTGGGAGAAGATCCCGTCCGCGCTGACAATATGATCGCCGGTTTTCACCAGTGACAGCAGGGTTGAGGCAATCGCCCCCATGCCGGATGCGCTGACAATCGCACTGTCCGCCCCTTCCAGCATCGCCAGTTTGCTCTCCAGTTCAGTCAGGTTCGGGTTGCACTCGCGGCTGTAGACATAGCCCCATGTCCGGCACAATTCTTCAAAATGCTCCACAGAATGCGCCGCAAATGTGGCGGTCTGGTAGATAGGACTGGCCAGCGCGCCGGTGGCCGGATCCGGTGAATGACCCTGGTGGATCAGTTTGGTTTCCAAATCATAATCAGTATTTTTTTGCACAACAGACTCCTCATGAGATCAGCACTCTGATCCGCATGTCATCATTTATTATCATTAGTGAGTTCGGGTTGCTGATTCAGGATCAGCGGGGGTAATAGTGTGGCGGTAACGACCTTTTTAACCATTGCTGTAATGTGGATAACTATAGACTCTCCAGCTACTATAGAGTCAATTCAGAGATAGTAGATGCACATCACAAAACGGGTAATTATACGGTGAATAGAAGCAAAACAAGCTGAACAATGTCAGCCTGTTTCTGTATTGAAAGCATTAATACCTATAGCAGAGGGAGAGTTTTACACCAGGCAGCGGGTATCAATTTCACGCCGTTTCACTTTGATCTGAATTTCTGTCAGCAACTGGCGCTCATCATTGGTGGAAAGCGGGTCAATCACCGGGATTTCATACATCATGTCATCCACCGGAATGCGTTTGTATTCCGCATAATCCGTCAGCGCTTTAAATGCTGCCGTATTTTCGCTGTAAGACCCCTGATACATCAGGCAGATAAATTCACCGTCGGGAATTTCTGTAATTTTGTCCTGCACCTGCGGATTAAACAGGTCGCGCTCGACAATCACAAAACTGTTCAGATAATGCACCTGCTGTGTGGCCAGAAATTCTTCGCGGGAGACCAGACCACTGACGCCGCCGTAGAAAATAGAAATGTTTTCCTCGAGGATATTGGCAATGTGCCGCCGTGAGAACTCCATGGTCTCCTCAAAGCTCAGACCGGGCTCATAATTCATCGATAAAATATGACGGCGCGGAATATAACGGCGGGTGATTTTGCCGATACTGTCGGTATCAATCCCTTTTTCCAGTGTCTCTTTTTTGGTGGAGAGGACTTTTTTAATCAGCTCCAGCTCGCGGATTTTCTCATCCACCACGGAAATTTTCCGGGTCAGCAGGCTGAGAATTTGTGTGTCGCTGTCTTCCAGGCGGTGTTTGATCTCTTTCAGCGGCATACCCAGGTATTTCAGATACTTAATAATATCCAGCTGAGAAAACTGATCGATAGTGTAATAGCGGTAGTTACTTTCCTGATCGACATACACCGGGCGGAACAGCCCCAGCTGCTCATAGTAACGCAGTGTCTGAATGCTGATTTTATGGAGCTTTGCCATCTCACCGATGGAAAAATATTTCGCCATATTGTGCCGCCTCTGATGAACGTCTCAGGAATTAACCGGCGGCACAATAACGGAAACAAGGGGGATGGTGCAAGGTGTCAGATCACACTCCCGGCGGTTCGCGGGAGACACTGTTGCGTTCCATATAGAGTGTCCGGCTCGGGAAAGCAAAGTCCGCACCGTTGCGGTGCACAATCTCAATAATCTTCAGATACACCGCCTGCTGTGCTGCCAGCCACTCTGCCCAGACCGTGGTTTTGGTAAAGCAGTACACCATAATATTGAGGGCGGAATCACCGAATTCATCAAAATAGACCAGCAATGTCTGGTGCTGATCAATGCTGCTCTCCGCTTTCAGCATAGCGCGTATTTCACTGACAATCTGCGAAATTTTCTCCGCATCTTCATAGCGCAGCCCGATGGTGGTTTTGATCCGCCGGTTGGTCATGCGCCCCGGGTTTTCCACACTGATGGAGGAGAACAGCGAGTTCGGAATATAGAGCGGGCGGTGATCAAAGGTAATGATTTTGGTGATACGCCAGCCGATTTCCACCACCGTCCCTTCTATCTGCCGGTCAGGCGAACTGACCCAGTCACCAATTTTAAACGGGCGGTCAAAATAGAGCATGATGCCGGAGAAGAGGTTGCTGAGAATATCTTTCCCCGCCATACCGATGGCAATACCACCGATACCGCCGAAGGTCAGCAGGCCGGACAGGCTCATGCCGAAGTGCTCGCCGTAGAACAGGAACACCACAATCACAATCAGGATTTTCAGTACACGGGAGACAATATGTGCCGAAGTGATATCGCTGCCGCGTTTGATTTGTGCGGCAGCCAGGCGGTTTATCATCAGGAACAGTTTGCGGATCAGCATCAGCACAATCAGTGTGGTGCAGATCATCCCGACCGTATCTGCGGTGATAAAACGCCACTGAAAGTGGTCAATCCCCTGTTCGGCGAAATCCCCGAGGATAATGACCCCCAGCGCCCACATGATAAACTGGGAAACATGTACTAATGTGGCATGCTCGCCCTTTTCCCGTTTACGGTTATAAATCATCAGCCCGCCGGAACCGAGCAGACACAGCACCAGCACAATCAGGCTGAGCACATTATTGGAGAGAAACTCTTCGGTAATCACGATAACTCCTTAGTATTATCCTCTCCTTCTAACGGATTTTGCCCAGAAACTCAATTTATCCTGCCATCTGTTAAGGATGTTCAGCCAGCTTATTTTTGAAATTGCACATCCGGAACGGTGGTGACTTCCGCTTCATTTTCAACGCTGAAGTTCGGTTTGCCGGTGTATCCCATGTAGTTCGCAATAATCACGGCCGGGAATTTCCGGATAGTGGTGTTGTATTCACGGACACTTTCGATATAGCGGCCGCGCGCAACGGCGATCCGGTTTTCACTGCCTTCCAGCTGTACCATTAAGTCGCTGTAGAGTGCGTTACTTTTCAGATCCGGATAGCGTTCTGATACTGCCAGCAGGCGGGAGAGCGAGGAGCCGAGTTCAGTCTGCGCCTGCTGGAATTTGGCGAGCAGTGCCGGGTCGCTCAGGTCACTGACATTGATATTCATCTGCCCGACTTTTGCCCGTGCATTCACAACATCCTGTAAGACCTGACGTTCAAAGTCCGAGGAAGCCTGCACGGTTTTCACCAGATTCGGGATCAGGTCCGCGCGGCGTTTGTATTGGTTGAGCATTTCAGAGGCGGAGGCGGTCACCGCTTCGTCCTGTGTCTGGATGCTGTTGTAATTGGAGACCAGCAGTACGCCGACCAGCACCACCACACCCAGTAATCCGATAATCAGTTGTTTCATCGTATTTTCCTTATCTCAGTGGCGACTATTATTCAGGCAATCCGCCGTGGATTCAAGATAAAGCTAACTGATTGCTTTCCATGTGTTATTGGTGATTACGGTGTTACGCTGATAACCGGTAAAAGCAGAAAGCCGCTGTAAACACATCCGTGTTATACGCTAAATCATTTCGTTCAGAGTAAGGCGGCAAGTGAAGGGGCACGGGGAGCATACACCAGTATGTGACCCGTGCCCCTGAATGCGGCCAACGCGGCTATGGACGAAAGGATGACGCGTATACGCTAAATCATTCCGTTCAGAGCAAGGCGGCAAAGTGAGAACATCCGGGGAGCATACATCAGTATGTGACCCGGATGGACGAACGAAGCCAACGCAGCTATGGACGGAAGGATGACGCGTATTTACCAGGCCCGGACAGCATCGCCTTTATACACCTCATCGGCCTTTTTCAGCACCTCATCACTCTGGAATGCCGCGACCAGTTTTTTCAGCTTCTCATTATCTTTATCTGCTGCTCTGACCACAATCAGGTTCACATACGGGGAATCAGCCCCTTCCATAAACAGACCGTCACGGGCGGCGGATAATCCGACCTGAGATGAGAAGTTATTGTTGATAATGGAGAGATACACATCCGGGTCATCGAGTGTGCGGGTCAGTTGCGGGGTATCGATCTCCGCAAACTTCAGTTTCTTCGGATTTTCAATGATATCCAGGGTGGTCGGCAGATAACCGACGCCGTCTTTCAGTTTAATCAGCCCCTGAGCCTGTAACAACAGCAGGCTGCGGCCGAGCGTGGTGGCTTCGTTAGAGATAGCCACTGTTGCACCGTCCGGCAGTTCGGCTGCGGATTTGATTTTCTTTGAGTATGCCGCTATCGGGAAGATAAAAGTTTTACCAATAACTTCAAACTGATAGCCACGTTCTTTGCTTTGCGCCTCATAGTACGGCACGGTCTGGAATGCATTGGCATCCACATCATTGTTGCGCAGCGCTTCATTCGGCAGGACATAGTCATTAAAGGCGATAACATCAACATCCAGCCCCTGCTTCTCCTTAGCGACTTTGACCACTTCTTCCCAGATAGCCTGATCCGGCCCGGTGTTAATCGCCACTTTCAGTGGTTTTTCATCGTCATTCTGCGAGCACGACACGGCCAGTAATGTGGTGCAGGCGAGCAGTGCCGATACAATAATTTTTCTCATACTATCTCCGGAACATATTGTTATGGTTATATTTTATTGATTGTTAATATTATTTCGCACTGTCCAGTGCCGCACTGATATCCGCCAGGATGTCATCAATGTGCTCAATACCGATGGACAACCGGATCATATCCTGTGATACCCCGGCACGGGCCAGTTCGGCTTCATTCAGCTGACGGTGGGTGGTGGTGGCCGGATGGCAGGCCAGGGATTTCGCATCACCGATATTGACCAGACGGACAATCAGTTTCAGGGCATCGATAAACTTCGCTCCTGCTTCTGCTCCGCCTTTGATGCCGAAAGACATAATTGATGCCGGTGTGCCTTTCACGTATTTTTTTGCCAGTGCATGTTCAGGACTATCTGCCAGACCCGCATATTTCACCCAGGCAACCTGCGGATGTTGTTGCAGGTATTGCGCAACACGCAGGGCATTTCCGGTATGACGTTCCATGCGCAGCGCCAGTGTTTCCAGTCCCTGCAGAATCAGAAAGCTGTTAAACGGCGACAGTGCTGCGCCGGTATTACGCAGTGGCGCCACACGACAGCGGGCGATAAATGCCGCCGCACCGAAGTGTTCGCTGTAGTTCACGCCGTGGTAGGAAGGATCCGGGGTATTCAGAACCGCAAAGCGATCCGCATGCTGCTGCCACGGGAATTTTCCGGAGTCGATAACAATCCCGCCCAGTGATGAACCGTGTCCGCCGATATATTTGGTCAATGAATGCACCACAATATCCGCGCCGAATTCAATCGGGCGGCACAGCGCCGGAGAGGCAACGGTGTTATCGACAATCAGCGGAACGCCGTGACGGTGAGCGATTTCCGCCAGTTTTTCAATATCAGCGATATGCCCCGCCGGGTTGGAAATGGTTTCGCAGAAAACGGCTTTGGTATTGTCATCAATCAGCGATTCCAGCTGTGCGAAATCATCATGATCAGCAAAACGGACGTCGATCCCGATGCGCGGAAAATTATGCGCAAACAAATTATACGTGCCGCCATAGAGTTTGGAGACACTGATAATATTGTCGCCGACGCCGGCCAGGGTCTGGATCGCATAGGTGATCGCCGCCATGCCCGATGCCACCGCCAGCCCGGCAATTCCGCCCTCCAGAGCCGCCACACGCTGCTCCAGCACATCATTGGTCGGGTTCATGATACGGGTGTAGATATTCCCGGGGACTTTCAGATCAAACAAATCCGCGCCATGCTGTGTGTCATCAAAGGCATAGGAGGTGGTCTGATAGATAGGAACCGCGACGGATTTGGTGGTCGGATCCGGCGAATAACCGGCATGGACAGAGAGCGTTTCAAGTTTCATGTGTTCTTCCTTACCGCACAGGTGAATATTTTTATTTAGACGTCCAGACGTTTAGACATTCCTTTGTTATACCGGTATTCACTGCCGGGATCAAAACCGAAGTGGCAAAACATGATGAATTTTCTTCATGATGAGAAAGAACATGAAAAAGCCGCTGTCAGAAGCGGCCCGGATTTATGAGCACAGAAGAGATTATGTCCGCATATTATTAAGCAAGTTACCAGATGTCGCCTGCTTGTTATCAAGATAACGGTTAAACATATCCATTACTTTTTTATTTAATTCATGCGCGTCATTAGAAGCTTTACCATGAACGGAACCGCTTTTCAGCTTCAGATCTTTTTGCGCGCGAACAACTTCAGCATCACCCTGTAACTCAGTAACCTGCTTCTGAATAAATTGTACGAATACCTGGCTAACCGGCTGGGACAGTCCGGACATGGCCTGCCCCGCTATTCCGCCGGGTGTCGGTGCCGTCGGATTAGCCACATCAATCCCCTTTATTGACATAGCAGCACCGACAATAGAAATACCAATAGAAACTAACGCACCGGTGACGGCTGCTTTGACCTGAAGTTCGGCTTCCTTATATTTCATATTTTTTAATTCTTTTGCCAGTTCAATAACAGCTACATCCAGCTTATTCTGGCGTTCCTGCTGGCTCAGTGAATCATCATTCAGTACTTTGCATAATTCTATGGCTAATTTCATCCATTTCTGATCACTGACAGATAACAGAGAGGGCATCAGCGAGCCTGCACGGGTACGGATCTCAGCAGAAATTTGCTCATCTGTAACTTCTGTGCTCTTTATACTGTTATTTTTTGTAATCTCTTTTATAACTTCAGGATCAATATTTATTTCCTGTAAATCTTTTTTTACTGAAATAATACTATCAATTTCCGGTGAATAAACCTGCTTCGTATTATTTGCTGTGGTTATCGTCGTCATAATAAATTCCTTTTTAAATTAAACAGCTAATGGCCCTGACTGTATAATAGCCTTCTTACGCTGAAAATCGTCTTTTCCTATCTTACCTAACTGCTCTTTCATTTTATTTAAATCCTGCTGTGATTCTGAAAAAGCTGCCATTATTTTTTCCATCAATTCTATCAACTTATCCAGCAATTCCTGATCTAAATCTATATCAGCGTTTAATTTCATTACATCTTTATTAAGTTCTGCCTGAGTGACTGAATTTATACCGTTAACGACAGTAGATGTCAGCATCATTGAAATTAATAATCTTTTAACCTCCACCATTACCTGTCTCAATATTTCCTTTACCGATTCTGATACCACCTGACCGATAACTTTTCCGGCAACAGCACCTGCAGCAGCAAACACCGCCATCACAACAACAACTGCAAGTACCATGGCAATAATTTCCATTTTTTCTTCCAGTTTTTTTAACTCAGCCGGTGGCAGCCCAAGTTTTTGGCCAATTTTCATAGCCATATCTTTAATAAACTTCTGGACAACTTCCACCAATTTTGTCACCGGTGTCATTATTGTTGCCATAATATCCGGGCCACCCGCCGCCTTAACAATTTCACTAATAATAGTGACAACCACAATCACTGCGGCCAGTGCTTTTGCCAGTAAACCACCAGTCAGAGCAGTTAATATAACCATTAATGCGATCAATAATGGCCCTAACCATTTAAAAAGGGCCTGTAAACGCTCTGCTTTTTTTATTTTTTTTGCCATTTCAGCTCCGTCAGCATCGGTTTTATCCTGCAATGTTTTTTGCTGAATTGTGGCTATAAGACGATCATTTTCAAGTTTACGCTGTGCTAGCTTATTCCGCAGATCTGCTATTTTACCCATCAAAATAGTTAATGATTTACTATAATTCATATCAGACTTACGCTGAGAGCCGAATATATCAGAAATATCTTTCACAATATCTTTCGCTTCATCCTGAAGAGCGGCCATTTCATGTAATGAATTTAATTCAGCCGTAATCTCCTCACGATTTCCGGCAATGAGAGAACCGAGTTCATCACCCAGCACAGGAAATTTATTCATCTCATCAGAAAATGATTTAAATAACTTGGTTTTATCCTTATAAAGCACTGACTCCGAATTGATATTTTTAATAACTTCATCGGCATTTGTTTTACTTCTTAAATATAAAGAAATTTCATCTTTACTTTTAAACTTATCAACACCATTACCGGTTAATTTATTTTTCAGCTCACCATCCGGCATCTTTCCCAACAGCTCACTGCCCATTTGAGAGAAATAATACTCTGCCGTTGCTTCAATATGGTCATTAATCAAATCCCCAGATTCAGAAATAAGCTCTGATAATTGATTTACTTTATTATCAGACCATAATTCCTTGATGAATTTAAGATTGTACCCATGAGCTCTTGAATTAATTTTAAATTTCTCTTCAGAATAAAAAACCGTCAGCAATGAATGTAATTCATTAAGTGAAAATCCACCTTTTTTCTTACCCGTAGTATCTTTACTGTCTGTGGTATCCTTACTTTCCGGGGTATTTTTACTTTCCGTAGTACTTTCACTGCCTGCGGTATCTTTATTTAACTTTGGGTTATCCAATTTCGGTTTATTTAATTCTGATTTTTTCTTTCCATCATTAGCTGATGTTGATTTTTTACTAACATCACTAACCATCACCTTGCTAAACTCTCCGATAGGATCGTTAACACGATTTTGTTTATTTGCACCTGAATTTTTATTTACACTTTCACTTGACGTTGTGGTATTTAAAACACCAAAATCTGATGTTTTATCAATAATTACAGTCATACAATTCCCTTTTTATATCAGAATCTTAAAAATCCCTTTAATTCCTGAGCCAATTCGCTAATCATTGTTGTAATTGTTCTCAGCATATTGTCATAGTTACTATTTATAGTGTTATACCGCTGAGTGTATTCATCCAACGTTAATTGAAGTCCTTTCTTAGCCCCATCTATTTTTTGATTCATACTATTTATTTCATGTTGATAAAACTTAGAATATTCATTTCTTTCTTCTTCATTTTCATAATAACTAATGAATCCTGCATCATAGTTTTTTTTCAAAATTTCCCTGGTATATTTTACATCACTGGTAGCCGCTATTGATTTTTCATTAACATTATTCCACCTTGATAAATCTGGTGATTTATCCTTGAAACATTTATCAAAATTTTCATTTATACGATTAAGTCCTTTTTCATCGCTCGCTAAGTCCATAAAACTATAAAGTTCATAAGGAAATAGAAACTGTTCAACCTTCCCTTCTAAGCCAATAACATTATTAAATTCATCCAGTACGGGTTTAAATATTTTACATAATTTAGTCCCTTTAATAACCGGCTCATGACAAGAAAAGAAATATTCCATTTTTCCATATGCATCTTTATATGATAAATTTTCTTCTATTACTTTATCATCAACCAGAACATTAAATTTATCGTCACCGACCTTAACTATCTTCATACTACCTGTATATAAAGTATGGCCAACAGAATCTCCATAATAAAAATAAGGTTTCATAGTGTTGTATAATTCAGTATAAAACTTTCTTTTATATACCTTATTCTGCTTTCCATCATTGATGGGCTCATCAATATAATCACCAAATGTATTTAATTTTGTTGCTACGCTTTTATAATAATCAACATATTTGTTCATACCTTCGCGCTGATATTTAACTGAAATATCATAAGCATACACACTGACATTATCCATTCTCTCAACAAAGTAACCAAATGTGACCATATCCCTAATGATAAAATACTCCTGAATACCTTTATTTATCAATCTTATTTTCTCTGAAATATTATCACCAGCATTATTAATTGCCTTTATATTTTCTTTATCCTTCATTAATATATCATATGCTTCAAGTTCTTTTAATGCTTGTTCTCTTGTAGTGTCAGGATCCGACAGAATATAATTAATCCTATCTAATTCGCTATAAATTTGTTTTACTTTATCTTCATAAAAGTGCTCCCAAAATCTACCCGCCATAGATTTAATCTGTTCTTGTTCAATTCTATCAACAATCACCCTCGTTTTATTAATCAATCCCTCACACTCTTCATGCATTATAACTTTATTTTTAATATTATTCTTAAAGTTACTATCATTTACTATATCGTAGTATTCTCTTATATATTTCACAGCATCATCATACGGAATTCTCTCTGTAACCGTGAGCGCATCATATATTATCTTAAGCCTCATAAAATCATTATGCAATGAGGAATTATAACTGAGATCATCAACTTCTTTATTTACTTTCAACCTATTTTCCAAACGCATAATCCACCTTCCAGCATTGATATATAATGTATTGCTTGTTCCCGCTCATTATCATTACACGCTAATGAAAGGCAATGATTGAAACTGCTTATCGCTGATTCTTTCTCACCTGTGTATAAATAGCATTGTCCTGCATACAAATATATCGATGCATTGTTTTCATCTAAATTAATAGCTAAACTATAAAGATTAATCGCTTTCTGATATTGTTTTTGCACCTGTTTAACTGCAGCTAATCCAAGTAAATAATCCACATTGCTAAAGTCATATAAACAGAGTGAACGAAAAATATTCTCAGCTTGTTCTATAAGCCCTTTATCATAATAATCACACGCCAGAGAATAAACATCCGAAAAATCCTCATTATTCTTTGGCATCAGAAGATCAGAAATGTTTCCACTTTCCAGATGAGAAAAAATATTCCCGATCAGAGATTTAATATCAAAATCTGTATTGTCATCCATAACAAAAACCCCTTAATAATATTGGATTATCAAGTCAGGCAATACTATCTGACCCGGCTGATAATCACTTTCATAAAATACGCCTCAGCACCATCCTGCTGATACATATTAGTGCGGTTCACTATCGGCAAGTGCAGCCTGCTCTGCGTCATTCAGCCACAGTAAGAGATCGAGAAACTTATCCAGATCATCATCAATAATGGTGTCAAAGACATGATATTTCCGGAATAACGTCCGGGCCAGGCGGATATCCCGGACAACCGGCACCCTGTGCTTTTCGGCATAGCAGCGCACAGCCAGCGCATACACGCCTTTCTCTTTCACGGTAATGAGCGGCATAACGCCGTTTTCCGGATCAAGATAGATAGCAACGGCAATATGCGTCGGGTTAACCACCACGATATCCGAATTCTTTATCAATGCTTTGGTTTCCGCATTCAGCAATTCTCTGTGCTGCTGTTTGCGGGCTGATTTTATTTCCTGATTACCTTCGCTGTTTTTATACTCTTGTTTAACTTCATGCTTTTCCATTTTCATGTCATTAAAAAAGAAAAAATATTCAACGATGTAATCAACCACCAGCAGTGGCATCAGCAGCAGGATAAAAATAAAGATATAGCGGCCGGTGAAATAGAGAAAGCTCTCACTCACTTCAGAGAAAAGTGCCGTAATTAACTGATAAATATCGCCGGTATACAGAGTAATAAAGGTATAACCGGCAGATAAATACACAATGAGTGATATCAGTGCTTTTACCAGATTTTTCAGGGATTTTTTGGTAAAAATCCGTTTGAATCCGGCGATGGGATCAATTTTCTTTAAATCAAATTTAATCGCTTCCGTCGCAACAGCAAAACGGGTCTGCATCAGAGAAACAAAGCTGACACTCAATCCGCATAATATAATCAGCGGTAACACCATCTGAAAAAAGATATCCGATAACATCTGTATATAAACAGAGAGTGACAAGTGATTCACATTACGCAATACCGTCTGATAAAAACGGGAGAATGCTGACCAGTCAGCAACGTAAAGCAGATACGCTATTCCCGTCACATAGCCGGTTGTGGAGAGCAGTTCTTTATATTTGAACGTATTCCCTTTTTTCGATTCGTCCTTTAGTTTCTTACTGGTGGGTTTTTCGGTTTTTTCAGCCATCGTTCCCCCTCAAAAAGTGAGTCAGAGGGGAAGTATCAAACAGCACTGTCACATCCGTCATTGTTGTGCTGCGAAACAGCAGCAGCGCCAGCAGAAAGGCAATAATACTTTTTATTGAAAGTGATAAGGAAAACGGATTCAGTTGTGAATTGTACAGGGCCAGAATGCCCAGGCTGACTTCAGAAATAAATAAGATAATCAGTACCGGCATACAAAACAGCAAAGAGAGTGACAGGCTGTTTGTCAGCCAGTCAAATACCGCCGCATAATGGATTTCCGTCAGCAATGTACCCGGCGGTAACAACCGGAAACTATCCTGAACGGATGTCATCAGTAACACAAAACCGTCATTGAGCAAAAAAAACGAGACAGAAAACAGATTCATAAAGGTGGAAAACGGTGATGCATCGGTCCCTGTTGTCGGATCAGCGGTATCACTGATATTCGCCCCCCGTTGGTTATCAATATATTCACCGAAGGCGGAAAAAATAAAAAACGGCGTGCTGTAAACCAACCCCATTACCATGCCGGTAATGATCTCACTCAGTATATTGACCACTGAGAACTCTGCCGCCGGGTAGTCTCCATTTCCGCTGAGACACTGCGCCATGAGAAAAATAATAATGCCCCGCGTGGTCCGGCTGAGGATAAATTTATCATTCAGAAACGGCAAAAAAGAGAACGCCGCAAATAACCGCACACTACTTAACAGCGCGTTCTGAAAAAGGTCATGAAGCCAGGAGAATAACGACACCGGGAACTAACCTGCCGCTGTTGCGCTGAGCGCCAGTGAGAACATTTCACGGGCATAACTGAGCATCGAATCCCCCAGCCAGCTGAGCTGCATCAGGATGCAGACAAACACAGCAATCAATTTCAGCCCGAAGGGCAGTGTCTGCTCCTGGATCTGCGTGACAGTCTGCAGCAGGCCGACCGTCAGACCCACGACGGTCGCCACACTCACCGGCAGCAGCGATAACATAATCACCAGATAAATTCCTTTATCCGCTGCATAAATCACATCCATGTTATATGTCCATAAGTTCGAGATACTGAGACACCAGACTGGTGGATAACAGCGACCAGCCATCAAGGGCAATAAATAAGATCAGTTTGATCGGTACCGAGAGTGTGACCGGGCTCATCATCATCATCCCCAGCGCCAGCAAAACGCTGGACACCACGAGATCAATCACGATAAACGGCAGATAGAGATAGAAGCTGATCAGAAAAGCAGATTTGATTTCCCCCAGCGCATAGGCGGCCAGCAGGGGAAAGAATGCGATATCACGGGCATCACTCAGTTCCGGTTCAGCATCCTCATCAACGTCTGTTTGCGCAAAAAAATACAGCAGAGGTTTATCGGCATAACGGAAGAGATAGTCCCGGTAATCCTGTAACCCCTCATCCGTAAAACGCGACAGTGATTCCGGCTGAGATAATTCCACCGGATTTTCATTAATATACGCATAGGTTTTACTGACCAGCGGAAACATCACCACCATCGCCAGAATAAACGCAATCGCATTGAGTACCATATTTGACGGCACCTGCTGAACCCCCAGGGCGTTGCGCACCATCACAAAAACAATGGAAAATTTGAGGTAGCAGGTTCCGGCCGCCAGAATAAAGGGCAGAACAGATGCTGCGGCCAGCATCAGCATCATCGAAACAGCGCTGTCAGTCATCATTCACCCTTATGAAAGATATGATGAATTTCCACGGCGTATTGTTCCCCGATACGTACCAGTTCCCCCTGTGCAAAACGCTGCCCGCTGATTTCCAGCGTGATCAGGTGATTATCCGCCGCCGGCAGCGGCAGTGTATCGCCCGGTTGCAGCGCCATCAGTTCCGATAACGGAAACACTCTGCGGTACTGCAGGAAATCCACCTGAACCGGCACTCTGCGGCTGTCAAAAACTGCCGTTTCCGCTGTGGTAGCCGGCACTTCCGGAATAATTCCGCGTCCGGTGATAACCGTGTCCTCCTGCTCCTGTTTCAGTGTCATCTGAAAATAGCCTCCTGCTCTCAGAAATCGCTGGTATTGTGTAATAAAAAGGATATCGCCTTCATTGATTTGCTGAATCACACCCGTGAATGCCCGGGTTGAACCGATATAAATCCCGGCATTCACCGGAACAGAGAGATCCGGGGTCAGTGGCGGGCCATTAATATCAAACCGGCCACGGGCGCCAATCAGAGTGAAATCAATATTTCCCTGACGGAAAGCAAGTTTACGGGTTGGATTAACAGCGATGTTTTCCGTCCTGAACTCAGGAAAATAACTCTCCGCTGAAAAAAAAGGCAGCCGAATCTCTTTCTTATTTTCATTTATCAGGTCAATAAGATAATTTTCAGGAACGATTTCCCAGGGGATCGTATTTTCACCAATCAGTTCAGAAAAAAAGGATTCAACATCAATTAAAACCTCCAATATATTTTGAGTATTAATTAAATGACATTTAATCGTGCGTTTGGTATTTTCTTTTTTTCCGGCAGATAACAGCTCAGATAGTCCATTATCTGATGGGTATCATAATGCATTTATTTCATCCGCTTATATTATATCAATATTATCAATTCCGTTTATATTTACTGCTGATTTCAGTCGCCGCTTCAGGGATTCTGAATATGTTTCTAATTTAAACCCTCCCGGATTATCTCTGTAAATATGAACCGGTTCCGGTGGCTGATATTTCTGTCTGAAATGATAAGAGCAATAATAATCAGCTCTGCTGTACGCCGGAGATAACGCATTTTTCTCCGTATGGTAAACGAACAGGGGTATTTTTTCCTGAGTACCTCTTCCCTGTTCATA
This sequence comes from Morganella sp. HSTU-ASny43, assembly GCF_022819185.1. Classification (NCBI taxonomy): domain Bacteria; kingdom Pseudomonadati; phylum Pseudomonadota; class Gammaproteobacteria; order Enterobacterales; family Morganellaceae; genus Morganella; species Morganella sp. HSTU-ASny43. The sequence continues at coordinate 13,671 of NZ_WSPG01000022.1, read as the reverse complement.
ATGCCGCAATGGCTGATTTTTTACTTCCGTCTTTATCCCCGGAGGCGGATGGTTCAGAAAAAACGGTATTTCCGGTAACTCAGTTGTTGCACTGCCCGCCGGTATCTTTTCTTCTGCTGAGATATCAGCGCCTGAATAATCTTCCTCCTCTGCCGGAACGTTTTTTGGTTTATCCGCTGATAGCATGTTATGTGAGATATCACCGGAAGGTTCCGTGGCGACATTATCCCTGAATATACTGTTCTTTATTTTATTATTTTCCGGATATACCAGTATAACATCATGAACTTTCCGGTGATGATTGCTATGATTTTTTCTCATCCCCCCGGGATATAATATATCGCCATGATAACATTTATCATCATACGGACAGAACAGTGAATAAATCACCGGGATAGCACTGTCATGTTTATTTTCTTTTTTATTTTTTGTCATTCCGGATAAAAAATCAGTCACCCGTTGATTAACATGACCTTCCGGAAAATCTTGCTCAGCTTCCAGGCAACAACGATTAATATTCATTACAGCGTCCTGCTTATATTTAAAAAATAAATTCATTGTTTATTATATTGTTCAAACTTAATAAGTTTCTTTCTCAGATTATTTATTGTTTTATTACTCTCAGCAATATCATCCGAGATTTGCGCCAGCTGAAGGGATGATTCATCCACTCTGGCACGGACATCCGGGATCTGTTTACGATAGATTGCCTGTTTGCGCCTGAGTTCATTCAGTGCGGTGTACGATAATAATCCGCGGCATTCAAACTCAAGGATCTGCTGTTCTAATCCTTTGATTAACAACAATAGCTTATCTTTATTTTCCTGTTCCTGCCGGTAGCGCTGGTGCAGCTGTGCCAGTGCCGCCCGGACACAGCGCTCTTTCAGACTGAAATGCGCGATCAGTTGCTGTAATTCATTGTGTGAGCTGTTCAAGTAATCTGCCTGTTTCATCCGCCGCAACGGATTCCGCCGGTGACTGACACAAAAAATGGCGCATCGGCAGAGTGAGCTCAACCGCTTTATCATTCTCCGCATTCAGCCCGGGTTTATATTCTCCTAGCTCCACCAGCAGTTTCAGCTCATTCTGTTTCGCCAGCAGTGTCCGGAAATGCCCGGCAGCCGCCAGATGCTGCGGTGAAACAATCTGTGACATGACACGGCTGATGCTGGCCGGGATATCAATCGCCGGATAGTGATTCTGCATCGCCAGTCGCCGGGAGAGATAAATATGTCCGTCGAGAATGGAACGGACTTCATCGCCAAAGCCGTCCGGCTCATTCTCGCTATCAAGTAAAACAGTATAGAAAGCCGTGATCACGCCGGTTTTCGTCGCCCCCGGGCGCTCCAGCAGTGCCGGTAACTGCTCAAATACCGATGCCGGATACCCCAGCCTGACAGGAACTTCCCCGGCACTCAGTGCCACATCCCTTAACGCCCGCCCGTAGCGTGTCAGTGAATCAACAAAGAGGATCACCTCTTTCCCCTCATCACGGTAATATTCCGCCAGTGAGGTTGCCACCAGCGCCGCATTACAGCGGTCAACCGCCGGTTTATCGGATGTCGAGCAGACCAGGATACATTTTGCCGCCTGCGGGCTGTTGCGCAGTTCATCAATCAGTTCGGTCACTTCCCGGCCGCGTTCGCCAATCAGGGCTATCACAAAAATATCGGCTTGCGCATGCTCAATCAGCATATTCATCAGCACGGTTTTACCGCAGCCGGCACCGGCAAAAATCCCCAGCCGCTGGCCTTTTCCGCAGGTCAGCAGAGCATCAATGGCTTTCACACCGGTCGGCAAAATCTCCGTGATACGCTGCCGGGAGAGCACATCCGGCGCCTCACCGCTGACGGGGCGGATGATACTCCGGTTATCCGGCTCTGTTATCTCACTCAGACGGGCCAGGGTATTACCGGACGGATCAATCACCGAGCCCGGAATTTGCGGTGTGAATGTCAGTGTTACTGCACTACCCGTCGGTGCGATAACCGTTGTCAGTGTCAGCCCGGCGGCCTGTCCGATCAGACTCAGCAGCGTGTTGTGTTCATTAAAGCCCACCACCTGAGCCCGGCCGAGCAGTACGCGACAGGTAACATCCTGCCATAACAGACAAATTTCCCCGATAAAGACATCCGGCAACGGCGCTTCCAGATAATACCCGCGGATATGCACCGGAAATGCCCGCTGACTGAGCAGTGCATTCAGCATCGTCAGCCTCTGAGGATCAGTGTGTGACACTGCTGACTGAGGCGGACAAACTGATCCAGCGCCTGCACAAAAGGTTCCGCGCCGCTGACAGCATTGTGACTGAAACATCCGACCAGCTCCGCACCGTTATCTGTCTGCCGCAGCGCCGGTGAGCCCGGATAAAACAGAGGGGCGGGTTCTTCTGTCAGAATATCCAGCAAACCGCCTTTTACCTCCGGCCGCAATGCCGGTAAATCAGTCTGCAACGGCGTCCAGATAACCGGATATTCATCAACCACCGCAATATGAATGACCTGCTGTTCCCCCAGCGATAATGAGATTGTTGAATGATTATCGAGTGAGCTGCCTTCCGGCACCAAATCACCGCGTCCGATAAGCTTCATTCCTTCTGTAACCAGTGTTGCAAGATCCATCTTCAGTTTCCTTGTTATAACATTAAACAGAGTCAATCACCGACACCTGCGCCGACGGAACAATTTCAGAAAATGACAGCACGGCAATACCCGGATAGTGCATTTCAGTCAGTTTCCGGACAAAGCGGCGGACATCCATTGCCGTCAGGAAAACAATATCCCGCCGGTGCCGCAGCGGCGTCATCACCAATGACATCGCATCATAAAAATGATCCAGCTGCGCCGGTTCGAGATTGATAAAAGTACCTCCGGCAGACTGGCGGATCCCCTGACGGATCATCTCCTCCAGCGGGTTTGACAGCACCACCGCCCGCAGGACCTGATCACAGGCAAAATGCGCTGAGATGTAACGGGCAAGATGGCTGCGGACGTGCTCAACCAGTACCAGCGGATCTTTTTCTTTCTGCCCCCACTGCACCAGTGCGCCGAGGATAATTTTGATATTACGGACAGAGATCTGCTCAGCGATAAGCCGCTGAAAGACATCCGCAATACGCTGAACAGATAAATAGCGGTAACACTCTTTCAGCAGCTCCGGATATTTATTCTCAATATTATCCAGCAATGTTTTGGTTTCCTGGATGCCAAGCAGCTCCTGAATATTTTGTGTCATTATCCGGCTGAATTCATTGAAAAATACCATAACACCGGATTCTGTTCTCATGCCGGCTGCCCGGCATATCTCATCGTGTTTTTTATCCGTCCAGACGGTTTTCTCCCCGCCTTCCGGCTCAATCACGAATGGTTCAATATCCAGTGACTCAAAGGCATCATTTATTTCTGTCACTTTGTATTTATCCGGATAGCTGTAAATCACACCGGACTGAATCTCATTAATTAAGATCACCGATTTATTTTCCGGTATCTCACGGCTGTAATTGATAATGATGCCGGGTAAAAAGAAACCGAAACGGAAGGCAAATTCCTCCTGCAACCATGCCGTCATCTTCTGTTTTTCAAACATAGCCTGATAACAGGTGTGGAGGGTGATAATCAGCGGAATCGCTTCATTATTTTCCGCCGTCAGTCCGCGCGGCGCAAAATCCCCCGCAGACGACGCAGATACCGCCGGAGAACGGCTGTCAGAGCGGCTTTTTGCCGGATCAGATGCCTGCTTCTGCTTATTTTGTCTGAGGCGCATTCCGTAAAACAACAGCAGCCCGGCAGCCAGCAGACCGAAAACACCAGCCGGAAACCCCGGCAGCATTCCCATACACAGCGCCAGAACAGCGGTCACTATCAGGGTAAAATCATGGGAAAACAGCTCCCTGACAATATTGGCCCCTAAATTCTGATTGGTGCCGCTGACCCGGGTGACAATAAACCCGGCGCTGATGGCAATCAGCAACGCCGGGATCTGTGCCACCAGGCCATCCCCGATCGTCAGCAGTGTGTAAGTACTCAGCGCTTCACTGAACGGCATCGACATCTGCGCAACACCGATACCAATTCCGCCGGCAAAATTCACAAAAATGATGACAATTCCGGCGATTGCATCCCCTTTGATAAACTTCATCGCGCCGTCAAACGCACCGTACATCTGACTCTCCTGCTCCAGCTCTTTCCGGCGTTTGCGCACCTCTTCATTATCAATCAGGCCGGATTTCAGATCTGCATCAATACTCATCTGCTTGCCGGGCATACCGTCGAGAGAGAAACGTGCCGCCACTTCCGCCACACGCTCCGACCCTTTGGTGATGACAATAAACTGCACCACGGTGACAATGGCAAAAATCACAAATCCGACCACAATATTTTCGCCGATAACAAATTCACCGAATGACTGAATGATATTCCCGGCATCCGCATCCAGCAGGATCAGACGGCTGGTACTGATGGACAGCGCCAGCCGGAACAGTGTGGTGATCAGCAAAAGTGCCGGGAAAGAGGTAAACCCCAGAATCCGGGTGATATAGAAAGAGAGCAGTAACATCAGGATGGAAATAACGATGTTCAGCCCGATCAGAAAATCGACCAGCATTTTCGGCAGCGGAATGATCAGCATAGCGATCACCATCACCATAATCAGCAGTACCGCGATCTCCGGCCTGCTTTTGATCGCATTAATAAAAGTTGTCAGCATAGCAATCCATTGCCGGTGAAAGTTATAAGATATTAATAGTTTTGCTCATAAGGGCTTTCAGAAAAGAAACCACCTGCTCTTTGCCTGTTTCCGGCAGAAAAAGGACATCCGGTATCTCACCAAAAATCACAATCAGGCGCTGTAAAATAAGCGGTCTGTTTTTGTCATTTTCTGCCGCCGCCAGCAACGATTCTGTTTCTGACTGAAATGCATCCGGATCACCCAAGCCTGAAATCAGCAGTTGATTCAGCCGCTGCTCATCCGCCAGTACCGGTTCCGCGCAGTTCAGAGACGTAATTTTCTGATGAAACATATCATTCAGGGAAATCAGCTGATTCAGGGTATGCAGACGGGTTGTCAATTCCCCGAACTCACTGTGATGGCTGCAACTGGGCAGTGCTGCCGCCATATCACACACCAGCGAGTCACGGACATAACACAGCAGGCTTCTGACCCGGCTTTTCCGGTACTGCTCCAGCCACACTTTCCACAGATACAGTATGTCGAATTTCCAGCTGATATAACTGCGGTATACCATTCTCAGCTGCGCGCAATCCAGTAGTGTTACCGGTACATACTGGCGGATTTTCAGTGCGATATTGATCCCTGCGCGGGTTTCCTGTGCAAATTCTCCGTGGAGTAACTGCTCAATTTCTGCATCAATTTCGGCGGCTTCCTCCGCAGAAAACGGCAGTTTGCGCAACAGGGAACGCAGTGCCATGACATAATCACTGGGATCCGGAAATAAATTGCGCACATAATCGAGAAACTCACGAACTGAGCGCCCGGAAGCAGCAAACCACTTAACGACCCGGTCCAGTTTTGTTTCCGCACCCTCAGCACTGTTTTTCTGCTCTGATGCCGGTAACTGGCTGATGTGATCCTCTTTTCCGTACTGCCGCCGGTTAAATTGTGACAGTGCCATGGCCATATCATCCATCACATCCATCATCTGCTCGGCATGGTTTTCCGTCTGGTTTTCCGCCGGGCGCTGTTCTGCTGCAGCATTATTCTGCTGTTTCTGTGGTGCCGCAAACGGACTGAACACCGGTGCGCCGGGTAAAACATTTATCATATCAATAGTCCTGCTTCAGTTTTTGAATCATCTTAATACCTTGTTTATTCTTATAATTAAATGGAATATGTCCGGTAATTTCTGTATCGCTGAAAAAATCCTGTTGCAGAATACGGGGCTGCAACAAAAAAAGCCGGACCATTTTTTCTGTCTTCACTGATTCAAACTGAAACAACCGCCCTGCCAGCGGGATATCACCCAGCAGCGGAATTTTATCGTTATGGCGATGGGTATTTTCCCGCGTGTAGCCGCCAATCAGCAGTGTATTTCCCTGTGCGACCCTGGCTATTGTGCTGATATTCTTGCGGTTAATCACCGGCAGGGCATCTTCACCGCCTGCTCCGTCAGCGTCCTTTTTCTGTGCGCCGTCTTCAAGCTCAATAATCATCTCCACGGATTTCCGCTGATTGGCGATCCGCGGTGTCACACTCACCTTTGTGCCGTAAGTGATGCTTTCCAGAGATGATGTTCTCTCGCCCTGTAACTTACTGTAAAATGTGGTGTTATTATCAAAAATCGCCGGGGTGTTATCCTGAGTCAGAATAATCGGACGGGACACCATATTGGCTTGTCCCTTTGCGGACAATGCTCTGATCTTGCTGAAAAAAGAAAAACCGGTGAACTGATTAAGCTCACTGAAATTAAAAGCCACTTTCATTTTTCCTGTACCGTAATCTGCCTGCCAGTTGATCCCCAGCTGGTCAGCTTCATTTTTTGATACATCAATAATCCACAGTGATAACTCGATTTGCGGTTTGGCAGTATCCAGTTGTCTGATCAGCTGATTGATTAAGTGCAGTGCATTACGGTTCCCTTTTAACAGCAGGCTGTTTTCCCCCTGCAGCGGCACAATCCGCACCCGCTCACCGCCCAGCCAGACAGTTTCAGCCGGCTGAATATCGTCCTGTCCAGCATCCTGCGGTACCAGTCCGGTTTTTGCCGCAGGTCCGGAATCCAGTAACTCCCGCAATGCGGACGCCACTCCCGGGAGTATCAGGCTTTTCCCCCGTGAGGTAATTTCCCGGTCCTGCACAAAACTATGTTCCAGCTTAACCAGCTGAATATGCTCATCTTCCGGCGTAATTCCCTGCTCCTGTACACTGTACTGTGCCTCCAGTGCGTCCGCCGCAGAACGGATCAGTACCAGATAGCGCGGGGGAGCCGTTACATACAAAATCCGCTGCTGCCGGTCAGATGTCAGCGGGTATTGCGCATCAAACAGCCCGGTTTGTTTCAGAAAAGTCGTCAGTTCATTGCGGGTTACCGCATTCAGCGTCAGCATAGAAGATTCAACTTCATTGCTGCTGTAAATATAGAGTGTGCGGTTTTCCAGGTATGACACCAGCGCCATGGTTTTCAGCATCTGCGACAGCGCCGCCTGCGGATCGGATAAATCAAAAGTGCCGGAGATCTTCTTCTTTTTCACCGCATCAGACGAAATAATTATGACATCCAGCTTTCCTGCCAGCGCATCAAAAAAATGATCCAGCCGTGTTTCTTTCGCTACATACTGCGCCTGTTGCGGCGGTTTTTTTTCGTATAACAGTGTTTGTTCCGCCATGACCGGCAAAGAAAACAGGCAGAAAAAAAGGCAGAACACCCCCCCGGTGCTATTTTTTAACCGCATGATTTAAATTCCTTATTTTCCGGGGAGACATGCCAAATAATATTTTGATTTCATTTGAGAAATGCGATGCCGAGCAGTAGCCGTTATCTGCCGCGATCCGGGTCAGTGAATGCTCTTTTACCAGGATATCCAGCACTGATGCCACGCCGCGCCAGTGACGTAACTGGTATTTACTCTGATTGCCGATATAGCGCTGGCACAGGCGTCTGAAGTGAGTACCGGATAACCCGTAACGCTGACTGATATCCCTGATATTACTGTTTTTGCAATCCGCTGCGCTGATCAGGTGTTTCACCAGCCAGTAATGCTCAGAGTGGCGCAGTGTATTAAAAAATGTTTTTATTACACTATTTTCATTCAGTATTTCACAGACAATCCGGTATTCCGGATTATCTGCATCCCCCTGAACCGGAAAAATAATCTCATAATCAGGACAAACCTTGTTATCCGCAACTTCATTATTATCTGCCCGGGATAAATGATAATGGCAATCTATAAATGCCAGTAGTTTTATACATTTCGACAGCGGAAAGCAGTAGTCAGCCTGACTGTTTTCTCCGCATCCATTCACTTTGTATATATCATTATAAATATATATCTGACTTTCCTTTTTCATATAAATTAAACCATCCTTGTATCAGCATAGATAATAACTATCTGTAAAACAGCAAACTGTTACTGAACGAACTAAAATTTAGTGATGAATTTAAGACATTATACTATCTTTTACTACCATTTTTTTATAAAACTAACTACCATTTGAATACCAAGAATACACTATAAATTTAAATTATTATACTTATGATTTAATGACCGGGATACACTGATGCAAAACCTTTATACCCTGATAACAATTTCCGATAAGGAACCAAAGGAAGAAATAACCATTCCCTCCGGAAGATACTGCATCAACAGTACAATTAACCATGACGACGACCTGATTAACCTGAATCTCACAGGTGCAGAACCACTGCCTGAAAAAACAGAAGCAGAGTTATATGAAAACAACTATCACGTCTCTTTTAAAACCTGTGATGGTGAATTAGTAATACAAGAAATCAATTATAACGCCCCCTTTATTTTTCAGGGGAAAGTCCTTTTCGCCATAAAAAAACAACAGGATAAATGGCGTAAAAACATCATGTTATATGAAAAAACGACAAAGCGCGCTGTCCCGCGCTATCTTCTGTCTGTAATACTTCTGTTATTTATCATACCGGTAACCGGATTTATGCTCTTTCAGTACGATAGCAATAAAAATGGGAATCCGGCTAATATAGATAGCAAAAATATTATAAGTCAGTACATTAAAGACAATAATTACATCATTAACGGAAATAACATTCTTATTTTATCCTCTGATGAAAAATTAATTAATATCATCAGAAATAAAATGCCTAGCTATAAAATTCATATAATAAATAAATCAAAATTAAAAATAAATGATGGTGATATCATTCTGATTAATGTTCTTCATCATAAAAAAGAGATTACATATATACACCATGATGATAAAAAAACGCTATTAACCATCCCAGATATATTCAGAAAAGACATTTCCATACAACATTTTTCACTCGATGACATAATCAAGTTAATAAATAACAGATTCAGCCACCTGTTAATCAGATACTCTGTGAAAAAATCGGGTAACAACATTATCATTTATGGCGAAAAAAGGAGAGATAAGGAAACAGATAATATTATAAAGGATATCAATACCACGATATTCTCAGCACCGGGAAACACGCTGGTAAAGTACAGGGAAATACCATACCGTGATACACCGCCGGGAGTATATGGCTCAGTAAATTATATTCACCTGTCTGATAGTCATACACAATTCACCTCTGACTAATAAATAAGGATATTTATGCCTGATATAGCAAATAAAAATGATGCAATAACATTTACCACCCTGCTAAAACAATTCAAATCACCGATTCATGAAGATAATGTGAAACTGAATACGCTGATGAATAATTTACAGTCTGGCAATAAAGACACAGCCAATGCCTACGATATGGCAATGCTGCAGGCCTGTTCCTCATCGCTGAATATAAAGTGCTCGGCACTTTCCGCAATGATCCGCCAGCATAAAGAAAACCTCTCAACACCAATCGGCAATATGCGCTGATTTATGACGTAAAAATGGCAGGTTACCCGCCTGCCATTAACCATAACAAGGATTGTATGATGTCATCATTTAACCGGATTTTACCTGTCACAACGATCACCGGGATCACTGAATTACTGGCTGATCTCAATGACCGTGAGCAGTCAGCTCATCAGAATTTGATATTACCGGGAACCGCAAAAAAAGACCTGCGCCGGAAAACACAAGCACTGAGCACGGGAAAAACAGCCCCGGCCACCAGTGATGTCATGATGATGCTGGAAAACCAGGCCGTAATGGCCAAATGGCATACCGAGATCAGTTTTTATTCCCGTATGCTGCATCTGACCCTGAATGCTGCAGATACCGTAATTAAGGGTCAGTGATGCACAAGATAATATTTATATTAATAATAAGCGGAATAAGTCTGCTGCTCGGCGGCTGTAAAGAAGGTACGATTCTGTCGTCGCTGAATCAGCGTCAGTCGAATGAAGTGCTGGCTGCACTGCATAAACACCAGATTCAGGCAGTAAAAGTCCCGCAGGGAAAAGGGCTGTTTACCATTTCAGTACCGGAAGAGCAGAGCCGTCAGGCCATTCATATTTTGCAGGAATATCACCTGCCCAGTAATGAGCGGATTGAGATTGCCGGGATCTTTCCGTCAGATTCACTGATTGCCTCTCCGCAGTCAGAAAAAGCCCGCCTGATTTCGGCCATTGAACAACGGCTGGAGCAATCGCTGCTCTCATTTGATGCGGTTACCGGAGCCCGTGTTCACCTCAGTTATCCGCTGTCCGGCCCGGGAAACTCCCGGAAAAAACCGGAAACACCCCGCGCCTCTGTGCTGATCTACCATTCCGGTATTGAAGATGAAACACAATTCACCCGGGATATTCAGACATTTGTGATGAATGCCTTTAACGGGCTGACCGAAGAAACCGTTTCTGTCCTTCTGTATCCCGGAAAACCGGTTATTGATCTGCCGCCTCAGCCGGAAGCAGCCGGACTGTCCCCGCTTTTTCTGCTGTTTCCGGCAGGAATAATGCTGGCAGCGGCCGGTTATTTCTGCCGTGCACAATTACGGGCATTTCTGATGCGGCGGAAGGTAAAACAGCATGAATGACCGGTTTGATATACAGGGCGCGGTCACGCGGGTGATGTACCAGCCGGCGGATTATCTGCACAGCAGCCGCTTATTCAGCGGATTGCCGCCGGCAGCACAATCGGCGTCTTACCGCAGAATGCAGAACGCAGCTATTATGGATCACTACCGGCTGCCGCGTGAGAGGGATTTTGATCTGTTCTCCCCGCTGGTTATCCCGCTGATGCGCCACTGGCAGCAGCTTCCGGCCGTCAGCTGTTACCTGGATATGTTCATCCGCCATGCTTATGGCCTGCCGGATAATACCGTGCCGGATTTATCACAACAGGCATTTTTATCTCTGAGCCCCGTACTGCCACTGCCGGAGTGGCCACAAGCAGACAAACAGCCGGATATTCCGGCAGTCCTGCCCGGCCAGATTGCCATGACACAGTTATTATCCGGTTTTTCTCCTGCGCTGGCAGCCCGCTTTCAGCTGATGACGGATGCATCCTTGTCACCGGCAGACATCCGGCTTCCGCATCTGCCCGATTCACTTTTACCTTTGGTATTACATTATGTGCCGTTCACTGCCTGATTCCCTGCTGTCACATATCAGACACGGTGTGCTGATTAAAGATCGCCATGTCTCTGCCCTCTGCCGCCTCAGTAACCTGACCCGGCAGGCAAACCAGCACGCTGCCCGCCTGATAAAACAGGCGGAAGATACTGCAGAACAACATCGCAAAACCGGATTTGATGCCGGTTTTCAGCAGGGGCTGGCACAGACGATGCCGGAACTGATGCGTGTGGTGAATGAGTATAAATCTGTCATTCACCAAAACCTCGCCGTTGCAGTTTCCGGTCTGGAAAAAGAGCTGACTGCATTTTTTGATGATACAAAAATACGTTTTCAGCTGATTCATCAGTTGCTTGAACAGTTTGCCGCGGAGAGTGAATGTGAATTAATCCTGCCGGCTGAGCTTAAAAAAGAAATGACTGAATATCCGGATTTCACTGTACCGGTTTCTTTTCATTTCAGTCGTAACATCATATTACGTACCGGAAAAAAATTACTTTATCTGACACCGGAAACGTTTGCCCGTGAAAAAATAACACAAATAAATGCCCGTGTTGTTCCGGATAGCCCGGCGGATATCTCCGGTGAATATTTATAATTATACAAAAAAGGACAATAAATATGAGAACAGAAATGACAGCCGGAAAGGCGGATATTAACCCTGACGAAAATAATGAAAAAGCCAAACGATTGCATGACTGGCTTATGACTAATTATAATAAAAAGGAAGATATTTATCGGGGAATGGAGTTAGTAGGTATTGATGGCTACAATACCGGAAATAATATACAAGAAAAAATAAAGTTATTAATTACTGTTGAAAATAAGTTAATTAAAAATCCGGAATATTCTGATACGGAAATGTGCAAATCAGTAAGCCAGGTTGGCGGCGAAGCTGTGAACTATTATGCCTTTTACCAACAATACCTTCTTAAGATGGTGAATCAAAAACAGCTGGGATTAGCACCAGATGTACTTTCCGCTGATTTTGACCAGAATAATAACAAAGATGACTGGCTTACTGCGTTTAGCTGATAATGCCTGTCGTATCAGAATTGATAACAACAGAAAAAATATCTTGATTTAAATAAATTGTTTGCCGTTCAGTAATACTGTTTCTGCTCTGAACTGATTTGAACGCATGTTCATGCGGATGTTCTGATGCTTCAGCTTTACCACTGAGGAACCATTCGACCGGTGCATATAATAATTAATATAATTCAATAAGATGATGCAGACTGATTTTACTGACACCGCGTTCGTAACGGTTAAATTGCTGCTGACTGATATTCAGTTTTTGCGCTAATTTAACCGTAACAATCCCGAGTTCTTTACGTCTTGATTGGATTCTGTGGCCTAAGACTGCATAAAAGTCGGAAGTTTCCATAATGTCTGCCTATTTTCTCTATAAGTCGTGAATTCAATTAAGTAAAATTACTTAAAAGATATATTTTTTATATATTAAAATTTCAAATAAAAACAAAGTATTTCTCGCGAAATACTAAAAGTTATGAATAATTTCGTTTTAATTATGACGTAATATTTAAATTTAGTTTAATATCGATGTCATACTTCACAAAAATTTCATTACATCTGTCAGGGATAAACAGATTTATCTGAACTTCAGTAAGAATGCTTAACCAGGTTTATCTATTTAACTAATTAAAAAATTAAGCGCCACAGAAAAACGTGAGAATCTTTATTACGATATCAAAATTTAAAATCACTCTGCATATTTAAGACTATTCCCTAAACAAAATAAGACCAGGGTTAATAACTAATCACATAAAGCTAAGTAATTTTTTTTGGTAAAATTACTTAGTCATTTTGTGATTAATCGTTGCCCTGTCTTTTTTTATGCTATCCGTAGCATCAACCGAAATAATGAGAGAATGTAAATCAGGATGTCTGATTATATACTAATCCATCCGCTAACTATGATTCTTTGATCTAACCACATAAAAAGCGAAACAGATCACATATAACAAAATATCTTTCATTGCCTTACATCAATTCAGCGATATCTATCACACCCTAATCGCCATTATGCCTAAAACACCAGCTATATGACGAAAAAAGACTCAGCGACTGACCAATCCGCCATCCGAAGGATGAATTGATTGAAAAACCAGTAATAAATAATGGTATTTATAATTACCCATTTACACATTACTTAGTCACTTTCGTAATTATAATCATCTAATTATTTTTAGATAGACATCAGTTATGCTGCCCGGAGAAAAAACCATTAAAATCTGACATTCACAGCGAGTAAGTGTTTCATGCTACAGCATGAATATTTTATTTTAATTTCAAGTTTTTATTCTAAACAAAAAAAGATATCCAGCATGATATTTCAGCCTCATTGTTGCATTTTGTAACCTGCTTGTTGTATTTGTAATTTTTTATTTGTTAATCTTCACATCACTTTTCGCTTAAACCAGGATAACTTAAATTGGCACCCTTATACATCAATGTATTAGATAAT
>NZ_WSPG01000021.1:0-70585 GCF_022819185.1 Morganella sp. HSTU-ASny43 | reverse complement strand
ATGGTGGGCGATACCGGGCTCGAACCAGTGACCCCCTCCTTGTAAGGGAGATGCTCTACCAACTGAGCTAATCGCCCGTCGTGATGGAGGTGCATTATAGGGATCTGCGCGTTTGAGTCAACGCTTTTTCGAAAGAAAATGATCGTTCGTTGTAATTTTAGTCACCCTGTTCTGATTATCACCACCCGCGCGCAGTATGTAAGCAGAAATCGGATAAATCGTGATCGCCGTCAGATTCAGTGCTGCAAAAACGTCCTGTTTTGTCATGTATTTTTCCATTTAACACGGGAAAAATGACTTTTTCGGCCTTCTTTCCCCCTTTTCATTGAGGAATTATGTCTCAGTGCTAAAATATCCCGCATCGTATTTCTTCATCCACTACGTCTGGCGCAGACGTTATGAAAGGCATTCCAATGAGTAAAGTAAAAACCCGTTTCGCACCCAGCCCTACCGGCTACCTGCATGTGGGCGGCGCACGTACCGCTCTGTACTCCTGGCTGTACAGCCGTCACAACCACGGTGAATTTGTCCTGCGTATAGAAGATACCGATCTTGAACGCTCAACTCAGGAAGCTATCGACGCCATTATGGACGGGATGAACTGGCTGAATCTCGGCTGGGATGAAGGTCCGTACTACCAGACCAAACGCTTTGACCGCTACAATCAGGTGATCGACACCATGATTGAAAACGGTACGGCTTACCGCTGCTATTGCTCCAAAGAGCGCCTGGAAGCCCTGCGTGAAAAACAGATGGCAAATAATGAGAAACCGCGTTATGACGGTTGCTGCCGTGATCACGCTCATAACCATACCGCGGATGAGCCGCATGTGGTGCGTTTCCGTAACCCGCAGGAAGGATCTGTTATTTTTGATGACAAAATCCGCGGGCCGATCGAATTCAGCAACCAGGAACTGGATGACTTAATCATCCGCCGTACTGATGGTTCCCCGACCTATAACTTCTGTGTGGTTGTCGATGACTGGGATATGGAAATCACCCATGTTATCCGTGGTGAAGACCATATCAACAACACACCGCGCCAGATCAACATCCTGAAAGCTCTCGGTGCGCCGGTACCGGAATATGCCCACGTCTCCATGATCAACGGTGATGACGGCAAGAAATTATCCAAACGCCATGGTGCAGTGGGTGTGATGCAGTACCGCGATGACGGCTATCTGCCGCAGGCACTGCTGAACTACCTGGTGCGTCTGGGCTGGTCTCACGGCGATCAGGAAATCTTCAGCATTGAGGAAATGACGGAGCTGTTCACCCTGGAAGCCGTCAGCAAATCCGCCAGTGCATTCAATACTGAGAAATTACAGTGGCTCAACCACCACTACATTAACAGCATGCCTGCGGAAGAAGTGGCTGTGTACCTGCAATGGCATATTGAGAACGCCGGGATTGATACCCGCAACGGCCCTGAACTGGCAGACCTGGTCCGCCTGCTGGGCGAACGCTGCAAAACACTGAAAGAAATGGCGGAAACCTGCCGTTACTTCTATGAAGACTTTGACAGCTTCGATGCCGATGCCGCGAAAAAACATCTGCGCCCGGTTGCCCGTCAGCCGCTGGAAGTGGTTAAAGCCAAACTGGCTGCACTGACCACCTGGACACCGGAAGCCGTACACGAAGCCATTCAGGCAACGGCTGATGAACTGGAAATCGGGATGGGTAAAGTCGGTATGCCGTTACGTGTTGCTGTGACCGGTGCCGGTCAGTCTCCGGGTCTGGATGTGACCGTACATGCGATTGGTCAGTCCCGCTCTCTGGCACGTATCGATATGGCGCTGGCCTTTATTGCTGAGCGCGAAGCACAGTAATCATTGTCAACGACCTGATACCCGGCCCTGTGCCGGGTATTTTTTTGTCATTTTACTGAATTGACGGCTTTTTCATCGGTCGCACACGAATTTCATATTAAGCCGTTGACAGCTCAGGGAACCTTGCCTATTATGCTGCGCGTCCGGTCGATTTTATCGGGGCTATAGCTCAGCTGGGAGAGCGCTTGCATGGCATGCAAGAGGTCAGGGGTTCGATCCCCCTTAGCTCCACCAAATCTTTGGTGACTGATAAATACCGTGACATCCGGTTTTCCGGGGCTATAGCTCAGCTGGGAGAGCGCTTGCATGGCATGCAAGAGGTCAGGGGTTCGATCCCCCTTAGCTCCACCAAATCTTTGGTGACTGATAAATACCGTGACATCCGGTTTTCCGGGGCTATAGCTCAGCTGGGAGAGCGCTTGCATGGCATGCAAGAGGTCAGGGGTTCGATCCCCCTTAGCTCCACCAAATTTAAACCCTGGTCTCTGACCGGGGTTTTTCGTTTCTGCTTTCTTGTCATTGCGCGGTATACCCGCCATCCACCGGATAAAAACCGCCGGTACAAAAACGACTGTCATCTGATAACAGAAACGCGACCATTTTTGCCACCTCTTCCCGTGTTGCCATCCGTTTCATCGGGTGACTCTCCGCCATCATTGCCTGTACATCCTGCGGTAACGCCAGAATATTTGGTGTCGCCACATAGCCGGGGCCGACCGCATTAATCCGCACGCCCTGTTCTGCATATTCCAGTGCCGCCGCGCGGGTCAGCCCGAGTACTGCGTGCTTGGCAGCGGTATAAGGTGCAATCCCCGCAATACCGGTGACTCCGTTACAGGCTGATAAATTCACCACTGCCCCGCCGCCGCTTTTGATAATGGCAGGAATAGCGAATTTCATCCCGAGAAATGTGCCGGTCACATCCGTAGCCATCACATCCTGCCAGGCCTCAAAATCGTAATCCTCAATCTTCACACCATGCGGCCCGGTGATCCCTGCATTGTTTACCAATCCGTGTAAAGCACCGAATTTATCTGACACTGTGCTCACCATCCGCTTACAGTCGCTCAGTTTACGTACATCTGCTTCTATTGCCAGCACGCTATCTCCCGTAGGATCCCACTCATTTATTGCCTTTTGCAGATGTTCCGGATTTCGCCCGGTAATCGCAATTTTAGCCCCTCTTTTAAGTAATTCACGGGCAATTCCTTCACCTACCCCGGTTGATGCACCGGTAACCAGGATAATCTTCTGTTGAAAGTCTGTCATAGCATCACCTTTTAATTAACTTTGGTTAACTAAAAGCTTAATTGATTAACTTTTGTTAATCAACTTTCTTTTCCTGATTTTGCCTTTCGGCTAAACTAAGGGTGAGGATAAAAGGGAGGTGATATGTCATTCAAGGAACTGGAAAATACACTGTCATTGTTACAGTGCACATTGGTAGCGCAACGGACCATCTGCTCACCTGAAAAGGTGACGTGGGCACAGTATGACGTAATGGAAATGTTGCGCCTTCAGGGGGATTTAACCCCGTCGGATTTAAGCCAGAAACTCGGGATTTCGCGCCAGAATGTCTCGAAATCATTACGGGCGCTGAAAAAACACCAGTTTGTTTCCCAGTATCAGTCGGAGACCGATAAACGGGAACTGGTGACCCAGCTGACACCGGAAGGTGAAGAGTTTCTGTCCCGCGCGGCAACAGGACGCACCCGCAATGCAGAAAAAGTATTTGCAAGTCTGGATGACGATGAACAGCGCCAGTTTCGTATACTGAGCCGGAAAGTCATCGATGCACTGACCCGGGATCAGTGAGCGGGACGTTTAAGCGGTTTTATCAGGCCACTTAAACCTTCGGTTTTAATCGCAAGGGTGAGTTGCATCAGCTGCCCCAGGCGCCCTTCCGGGAAACTGTCTTTACGGGCAAACCAGAGCAGGTATTCCTCGGGAAGGTCAATTAAACGGCAACCTTTGTATTTACCAAATGGCATAGCAGTGTTAGCGACTGCCACTAAATCTTCTTTCTCCATCATCTCTCCTGATGTGACTGAAACGGTCTTCTGCGGAAGACCGTTTTTCAGCCTGTCTGTCAGTTCAGCAGTGCAATAAACTCATCTTCATTGATCACTTTAATACCCAGCTCTTCCGCTTTGGCCAGCTTGGAGCCTGCAGCTTCCCCGGCAACCACCAGATCGGTTTTCTTCGAGACACTGCCGGTGACTTTCGCCCCCAGAGCCGTCAGACGATCTTTCGCCTCATCACGGGTCAGGATCTGCAGTGAGCCGGTCAGCACAACCACTTTACCGGCAAACGGGTTATCCAGTACCGATGCATCTACCGCCACCACATCCGGCCAGCTGATACCGACATCTCCGGTCAGATCAGTGATAACCTCGCGGTTGTGCTGCTCGCGGAAGAAATTGACCACATGCTTCGCGACAACCTCCCCGACATCAGGAACGGCTTTCAGTGCTTCTGTATCCGCCTGCTGTAAGGCATCCAGGGTTCCGAAATGTTCTGCCAGATTGGCCGCCGTGGCTTCGCCGACTTCGCGGATCCCCAGCGCGTAAAGGAAACGGGCAAACGTGGTCTGTTTTGATGCAGCCAGCGCGTCAGTCAGTTTCTGTGCGGATTTCGGTCCCATGCGATCCAGCCCGGTCAGCTTACCGGGGGTCAGACGCCACAGATCCGCCGGGGTCTTCACATACTCCGCATCCACCAGCTGGTCGATAATTTTATCCCCCAGCCCGTCCACATCCATGGCACGGCGGGACACAAAATGTTTGAGTGCTTCTTTGCGCTGTGCCCCGCAAATCAGACCGCCGGTACAGCGGGCAACCGCCTCGCCTTCCACCCGCTCAATATCTGACCCGCACACCGGGCAACTGAGCGGAAATTCAATATCCCGCGCATCCGCCGGACGCTCTGATTCCACCACACCCACCACCTGCGGGATCACATCCCCGGCACGGCGGATAACCACGGTATCGCCGATTTTCAGACCGAGACGGCTGATTTCATCCGCATTATGCAGTGTGGCATTACTGACCGTCACACCGGCCACCAGCACCGGCTCCAGACGGGCAACCGGGGTAATCGCACCGGTACGGCCGACCTGGAATTCCACATCACGGACAACGGTCATCTGTTCCTGGGCCGGGAATTTAAAGGCAGTCGCCCAGCGCGGGGCGCGGGACACAAAGCCCAGCGCCTCCTGGAGTGCAATGGAATCCACTTTAATCACCACGCCGTCAATATCAAAACCCAGCACCGGACGGCTCTCTTCCACCTTGTGATAGAAATCCAGCACCGCCTGACTGCCGGTGCAGCGCATCACACGATCACTGACCGGTAAGCCCCAGGCTTTAAATTGCTGCAGGCGATCATAGTGACTGCCCGGCAGTGTGCCGCCTTCCAGCACGCCCACGCCGTAACAGAAGAAAGTCAGCGGGCGTTTGGCTGTCACCGCCGGATCCAGCTGGCGCAATGAACCGGCTGCGGCGTTACGCGGGTTGGCAAACACCTTGCCCCCGGTGCGGCGCGCTTCCTCATTCATGGCTTCAAAGCCTCTCTGCGGCATAAAGACTTCGCCGCGGATCTCAATACGCTGCGGGATATTTTCCCCGCGCAGTTTCAGCGGAATAGCGCGGATGGTCCGCACATTGGCGGTAATGTTTTCCCCGGTGGTACCGTCCCCCCGGGTGGCTGCCTGCACCAGACTGCCGTTTTCATACAGCAGACTGACCGCCAGGCCGTCGAGTTTTAACTCACAGCAGAATGTCAGATCCTGCGTGTCTTTCAGACGGTCACGTACACGTTTGTCAAAGGCAAGATAGCTCTCCTCATCAAACACGTTATCGAGTGACAGCATCGGAATCTCATGGCGCACCTGTTCAAATGCACTCAGCGGTGATGCCCCGACCCGCTGTGTCGGGGAATCCGGTGTGATAAGTTCCGGATGCTCCGCTTCCAGCGCTTTCAGACGCTGCATCAGGCGATCATATTCCGCATCCGGCACTTCCGGGTTATCCAGCACGTGATAACAGTATTCATGATGGCGCAGTGTGGCGCGCAGCTGTTCAATGTCGTTTTCGTTATTTTTTGGCATCATAGTGATCTGCAATCTGTTTATACCTGAAAAAAACCCCCGTCATTGCGGGGGTTTTTGTGCGATTTGTGTGTCTCAGTTCTGTTTGGCGACGAGAACTTTGCGGATGCGCGCCTTGTACACCTCGATTTTCTGCGGTGTCAGCATTTTGCGCTCCTCATCCAGAACCACGCCGCCGACATCAGAGGCGATACGCTGAGCAGCCTGTAACATCAGCTTGAAGTTCTGGTTTGCGTCACCGTAAGACGGCACCATCATAAACATGGCCACGCCCGGGGTTTCGATCTCTTCCATCTGCTCCGGTACAAACGTGCCCGGATTCACCATATTGGCCAGACTGAATAACACCGGACCACTGCCTGCCGGATCGACATGGCGGTGATAGATGTTCATCGCCCCGAAACGGAACCCGGCCTGCTCGATAGCGGTGCGCAGAATATCACCTGCGACCATCTGTCCCGGATGGGCGGACACAAACAGTGCCAGCACAATCTCATTGTTCTCTGCACTGCTGCGCGGCGCTTCCTGAACCGGTTCCGGTTCAGTTACCGGCTCTTCTGTGTGAGGCATGTCAGTTTCAGCGGCAGTGATCACCGCGGCTGTTGTCATGACCTCCGGAGCCGGAGCTGCCGGTGCCTGTGCTTCCTGCTCAAGGGCATCAAATAATCCGATTTGCGGCTCTGTTTCCGGTGCTTTTACCGGCTGACGGCGCGGGCTCTGGGCTTTCGGCATCACAGGCGGTTCTTCCGGCTCTGATGACGGATACATTCTGCCGGCAGATAATAACGGATCCTGCTCATTCTGCGCTTCTGAATACGGAGAGACCTGCGGAGCCGGATCCTCCGGTAATACAGCAGAGTGACGGGAGCCGTGTGCCTCTGACATATCATCAGCGGCTTCATCCTGCGACTCGTATTTACGACGCTTCATGGGGCGCGCGCGAAACAGGGAAGAACGCTCTTTACGGCTCGTCCACAGTCCGTGAAGTAACAATGCGATGATTGCTACCGCACCCACAACGATTAATATCAGACGCAAATCTTGCATCAGTGCTATCTCTGTTGTTTAAATTAAAGGCCACCATGGCAAAATACTATCGTTTGATTACAAGAGTATTTGTCAATGATGTTAAGTTCAAGTCCCTGCACGAATTTCTTGCAATAAAGATCATTTAATTGCTCTTTTTGACTGATTTTTCATCCTGACATTTCATTTGTGGCCGGACAAATCAATAGTTCAGTCTGATAGTATAACGTTTTCCAATCATAGGAGTGAATAGGAAGTATGACAAATCCTGTCAGGCCGCTCAGCGGCCTTGCATATGTTGCACAGGGATGGCGGCTGATGATGCGTCCGGGTCTCCGGGCCTTCGTGATTCTGCCGTTGCTGGCCAATATCGTGGTTATGGGCGGTGCACTCTGGTGGTTGTTCAGTCAGTTCGGCGGGTGGATAGCCTGGCTGATGGATAAAGTACCGGGCTGGCTGCAGTGGCTGGATTATCTTATCTGGCCGGTGGCGGTGATTTCTGTGCTGCTGATTTTCAGCTATTTTTTCAGCACGATCGCCAATATCATCGCCTCGCCGTTTAACGGCTGGCTGTCGGAGAAACTGGAAGCGGAGCTCACCGGGCGTCCCGCACCGGATCAGGGCTGGGCAGATCTGATAAATGATATCCCGCGTATTCTGAAACGTGAGATGGTCAAACTGCTTTATTACATCCCGCGTGCCGTTATTCTGCTGATCCTGTTTTTCATTCCGGGGATCGGGCAGACACTCGCGCCGGTACTCTGGTTTATTTTCGGTGCCTGGATGATGTCCGTGCAGTACGGGGATTTCCCGTTTGATAACCACAAGGTCAGTTTTCCGGAAATGAAAAGCACACTGCGCCGCGATAATATGACCAATCTCCAGTTCGGTTCGCTGGTCAGTGTGCTGACCATGATCCCGTTTGTGAACCTGTTCATTATGCCTGCGGCGGTCTGCGGTGCCACCGCGCTGTGGGTGGATCGCTACCGCGCACAGTTTGTCCGCGACTGATCCGCAACCCCCTTCCGTGCAGGGCGGTTATCACACTGCCCTGCCGTTTTCCTGCTCCTTATACTTTTTCGCTATTGATCGTCTGTCCGGTTATAAGGATATGCCGATTATGTATTTCCTTTCCGCCGGTCAGCGGGTAATGTGGTTTTATATTTAGTCTGATTATGAATAACCCTATAAGGAAAACCGATGAGTAAGATATATGAAGATAATTCGCTAACCATTGGTCACACACCGCTGGTGCGCCTCAAACATTTCGGTCACGGCAATATCCTGGCGAAAGTCGAATCCCGTAACCCGAGTTTCAGCGTCAAGTGCCGTATCGGCGCCAATATGATCTGGGACGCGGAAAAGCGCGGTATCCTGAAACCGGGTGTGGAACTGGTCGAGCCGACCAGCGGTAACACCGGGATTGCACTGGCGTATGTTGCTGCCGCCCGTGGTTACAAACTCACCCTGACCATGCCGGATACCATGAGTATCGAACGCCGCAAACTGCTGAAAGCCCTGGGTGCCAACCTGGTACTGACCGAAGGCGCGAAAGGCATGAAAGGCGCGATTGAAAAAGCCGATGAAATCAGCGCGTCTGATCCGTCCCGCTATATTGTGTTACAGCAGTTCAGCAACCCGGCCAACCCGGCGATCCATGAAAAAACCACCGGTCCGGAAATCTGGGAAGACACTGACGGCAATGTGGATGTTGTGGTTGCCGGTGTCGGTACCGGCGGCACCATCACCGGTATCGCCCGTTACCTGAAAAACATCAAAGGGAAAAAAGACGTCACTATCGTGGCCGTCGAGCCGGAAGGCTCCCCTGTCATCACCCAGGCACTGGCCGGGGAAGAGATCAAACCGGGCCCGCACAAAATTCAGGGTATCGGTGCCGGTTTTATCCCGGGTAACCTGGATCTGAGCCTGATTGACCGCGTCGAGCTGGTCAGCAACGAAGATGCTTTCGCCACCGCCCGTAAACTGATGGAGCGCGAAGGTATTCTCGCCGGTATTTCATCCGGTGCGGCGGTAATTGCTGCGGAACGTCTCGCGAAAGAAGATAAATTCAAGGGCAAAAATATCGTGGTGATCCTGCCGTCTTCCGGTGAACGTTATCTGAGTACTGCGCTGTTCGCCGATATCAGTGAAAACTGATCAACTGAACGGATTCAGTCCCCGCCCTGCCTGACCTCGAAAGCACCCGCAAAGGGTGCTTTTTTTGTGCAACGGATCAAAGTTTGACACTCTGCGGGATGATTTTTGTGCGGTTGTTTAGTATTAAAAAAGTAATTATTTCACAGCTCAAAATAATGACACCAAATACGTATGTCGAATCTTCGGGTTGTGCTATTTTACTTGCTCCGGCTATGATTACTGTTATATGTCTTAATATTAACCGCCGATAAAAAATTCCAAACATGAGGTAACGCTATGTATCAGCAAGAAGTCACCATTACTGCACCTAACGGTCTGCACACCCGTCCTGCGGCTCAGTTTGTCAAAGAAGCCAAAACTTTCGCTTCTGACATCACCCTGACTTCCGGCGGCAAAAGCGCCAGCGCCAAAAGTCTGTTCAAGTTACAGACTCTGGGTCTGACACAGGGCACCGTGGTGACTATCGCCGCAGAAGGTGAAGATGAGCAGAAAGCAGTAGAGCACCTCGTCAAACTGATGGGTGAACTGGAGTAATCTCCTTCCGCCCTCACCTGTCAGGATCCCCGGCCACCGTCTCATGCCGGGGATAGTCCGTTTCCGGGTACGCTCACGCAGCCCGCTGCTGTACGTCCCCCAGTAAACTCAAAGGTATTATTATGGTTTCAGGAATCTCTGTTTCACCGGGTATCGCTTTTGGTAAAGCGTTGTTACTCAAAGAAGAACCTATCATTATCAGCCAGAAGTCGATTTCTGCTGAGCAGATTGATGCTGAAATCCGGCGTTTCACTGAAGGCCGCGCCAAAGCGTCCGCACAGCTGAATGCCATCAAAGAAACCGCTGAAAAAAATCTCGGTGCGGAAAAAGCCGAAATTTTTGAAGGTCATATCATGCTGCTCGAAGACGAGGAGCTTGAAAATGAAATCACCGACATCATCAAAAGCAAAAAAACCGCTGATTACGCGGTACACCAGGTGATTGAAGAACAGGCCACCGCCCTGGAAGGTCTGGATGATGAGTATCTGAAAGAACGCGCGGCCGATGTCCGCGACATCGGTAACCGTCTGCTGAAAAATATTCTCGGCATGCCGATTATCGACCTCAGCGCCATCGCTGAGGAAGTGATTCTGGTTTCCAAAGACCTGACACCGTCCGAAACCGCACAGCTGAACCTGAAAAAAGTGCTGGGTTTTATCACCGATATCGGCGGCCGGACCTCCCACACTTCCATCATGGCCCGCTCTCTGGAAATCCCTGCCGTGGTCGGTACCGGGAATGCCACTGAAAATATCAAAAGTGATGATTACCTGATCCTGGATGCGGTCAACAACACCATTTATCTCAATCCGTCAGAAGAAGACATTGAGCGCATGAAAGAAGTGCGCGATGACTATCTGGCGGAAAAAGCCGAACTGGCAAAACTCAAAGATCTGCCTGCTGTCACCCTCGATGGTCACCAGGTGGAAGTCTGTGCCAACATCGGTACCGTGCGCGATATGCCGGGTGCCGAACGCAACGGCGCGGAAGGTGTCGGTTTATACCGCACCGAATTCCTGTTTATGGATCGCGACTCGCTGCCGACGGAAGAAGAACAGTTCCGCGCTTATAAAGAAGTCGCTCAGGCAATGCCGGATGAAGCCATTATTGTCCGCACCATGGACATCGGCGGTGACAAAGACCTGCCTTATATGAATCTGCCGAAAGAGGAAAACCCGTTCCTCGGCTGGCGTGCCATCCGTATCTGTCTGGATCGCCGTGAAATTCTCGACACCCAGCTGCGCGCGATTTTACGTGCCTCAGTTTTCGGAAAGCTGCGTATCATGTTCCCGATGGTGATTTCCGTCGAAGAAGTCCGCGAACTCAATAAGATAGTGGACGAAATGAAACAGCAGTTGCGGGATGAACAGAAACCTTTTGATGAAACTATTGAAGTTGGTATCATGGTGGAAACCCCGGCGGCAGCAGTTAATGCACGTCACATTGCAAAAGAAGTCGATTTTTTCAGTATTGGAACCAACGACCTGACGCAGTATACTCTGGCTGTGGATCGCGGAAATGAGCTGATTTCCCATCTCTACAACCCGATGTCTCCTGCGGTGCTGAACCTTATCAAACAAGTCATTGACGCTTCCCACGCGGAAGGGAAATGGACCGGAATGTGTGGTGAGCTGGCGGGTGATGAACGTGCAACTTTATTGTTGCTGGGCATGGGTTTAGATGAATTTAGTATGAGTTCTATTGCTATCCCGCGTATCAAGAAACTGATCCGCAATACGCATTATGAAGATGCGAAAGCACTGGCTGAACAGGCACTCGCTCAGCCGACGGCAACAGAACTGATGGCACTGGTGGAAACCTTCACCAAAGAAAAAACCCTGTGCTGAGAAAGCCAAATTCACGCCCGGTCCCGTATCAACATTTAGGAGAGTATTCATGGGTCTGTTTGACAAACTGAAGTCGCTGGTTTCGGATGATAAGAAAGACAGCGGCACGATTGACATCGTGGCGCCGCTGTCCGGTGAGATTGTGAATATCGAAGACGTGCCTGACGTTGTTTTCGCTGAAAAAATTGTCGGCGATGGTATTGCCATCAAACCGGCAGGGAATAAAATCGTTGCCCCTGTTGACGGTACAATCGGTAAAATTTTTGAAACTAATCACGCGTTCTCCATTGAATCGGACAGCGGAATTGAACTGTTTGTTCACTTCGGGATCGACACTGTCGAACTGAAAGGTGAAGGCTTCAAACGTATTGCGGAAGAAGGCCAGCGCGTACAAAAAGGCGACCTGGTACTTGAATTCGATCTGGCGCTTCTCGAAGAGAAAGCCAAATCCACCCTGACCCCGGTGGTTATCTCCAATATGGATGAAATCAAAGAGATGACCAAAATGACCGGCCCTGTCACTGTCGGCGAAACCGTTGTCATCAAAATCAAAAAATAACGGCTTCTGCATCACAGTCTGTACACTGAAAAACGGTTTCTGCGGAAGCCGTTTTTTTTCGTCCGTTTTCCTTTGATTGATTAATTCTGTTGTATTATCCCCTGCCTGTTGTCCGGAAATTACCGGAAAAGTATTTCTCACCTCAGTGAAATGCGCTAACATGATCTCCCGTGACGGTCCGCAATTTACGCAGATTACGCACTGCCTGATACGGCCGGATCCGCCGGAACCACGGGCGGGATAAACGGGAAGTTTTCATTTTCGTTCGTCACAAAATGGTAATGCTATGGAATTTAATTCAGTTCAGACACAGCAAATAAAGCAGAACATGCGCCTGTTCACTGAGCGCCTGTATCCGAATGGTCATATCCCCGATGAGTTCGATGTTCAGTACCGTACGGACAATAACAACATACTGATTTATCAGAAACAACTCGTCTGCCCGTGCGGCACCCCGCAAACCATTGAAAAACAAATTGCCAGACTGACCTGGTCAGAAGCTGATGATAACTGGCAGCTTTTTTATGTGGATAACAACAAATGGCAGCCTTATCCGGACTGCCCTGCCGGTACACTGAGTGCACTGCTGAAACAGGTTCTGGATGATAAATCCGACCGTTTTATTTTCAGTTAGTCACCACATCACACAATTAAGCCCCGTTAAGGGGTTTATTTGTGAATTTTGATCGTTTTCACGTATAGTGCTCATTACGCAGGTTACTATTACTAGTAACTTATTTGCCGGCTTTCAGATTGCGAGGTATGTATGTATAAAACGATTATAGTTCCAATCGATATTTCCGAAACCGGGCTGACCCGCGAGGTGATCCCGACGATTCAGACATTAGCCAAATTTGAAAATGCCAAAATTCACTTTATAGCGGTGATCCCGTCATTCTCTCACTTTGCCTCTTTCGGTATTGCCTATGCCGCAACTCTGCCGGAAAAAGATGAAATTCTGGACAGCGCCAAAGAACAACTGGCGAAGATGGTCAGTGATTTTAATCTGCCTGCAGAGCAGTTTGAACTGCATGTGGTTTCCGGCTCACCGAAAGATCAGATTCTGAAACTGGCGGATACTCTGGAAAGCGACCTGATTGTCATCAGCTCACGCCGCCCGGATATGTCCACCTATCTGCTCGGCTCCAACGCCGCAGCGGTTGTACGCTACGCCCATACCTCGGTTCTGGTTGTCCGCTGATACGCGGCAGCGCCTGACTGAACGCCCGTTTTAACGGGCGTTTGTTTTTTTATTTTCCTGCAATCAGCAAAGAATCACTGCCGGGTGTACCAGTCACGGATAACCGCGAGGATCTGCGCGGTATGCCGGTTTCCGTCTGTATCTTTAAAATAGTGATCCAGATTATCAAAGGTTCTGAATGTCACCACCGGGTTCTCCACCGCTTTCTGCATCTGCTTAAACGATGTGACACTGACATTGGTATCATTCAACGTCTGAATAACCAGCACCGGTTTTGTCTGCCCGTTCAGTACCTGCTGCGCATCCGCCGCCAGAAATTCGCGCCACCAGCGCATCCCGTGCTGGCTGACCAGCATATCGTTCTCCACCTCATTGCGTTTTACCGCATCAGTAAATGCCAGAAAACCGGCTAACTGAGACTCCTCAAGTGGCTGAGGACTATTGCGGAAGCTGTCCGTGACATCATCCAGGAAAAAGCGCCCTCCGCCATTAACAGCCACCACTGCGTCAACCGCCGGTGATGCCAGCGCAGTGTGTTCAGCAACAGTCGCCCCTTCACTGCCGCCCAGCAGCAGCACGGTGTCATACTCCCCTTTCAGACGGTCGAGCACCGCAGCATAGTCGCTGACCCGCACCGACAGAGAATCATTGAACATGGTTTCCGCCGGGCAGTCTGCCCGCTCACCATCGCGGTCATTAAAAGGCAGCGCATCGGTAATACCGTATTTCTCCACCAGCAGAATGTCATGGTCCGGGAACGCGCCACCGAAAGTATCCACCATAAAACGGTTGTTTTTAGCACTGTTACAATCAGAGCCCTGAATCAGCACCAGCAATTTGCGGGTGGGTTCCGCCTGCCGGTGCAGCAGGTAGTAATGAACAGCACTGCCATCCTGACGGGCAAGGTTTTCTGTCCGGACAGTCTCTTCCCCGGTATTTTGTGTTTCTGATGCCATTGCAGGCGCCATCAGCAGACAACCCAGCAGTGCACAGACGGCAGCCTTACGCATTCTTCATCCCTTCACATAAAACAGATAATTAAACAATGTGCGGAAACCGAGCTTCTGATACAGACTCAACCCTTCGGACGACGCTTCCAGATAACAATCCCCGATACACCGCTTCCGGCACAGTATCAGTGCATAATCCAGCAACAGTGTGGCATAGCCGTTGCCCTGATATGCAGGAACAGTTCCGAGATCATCAATCCGCGCGCCGTATTCTGACAACGACAGCGTGATGCAGCTGACCGGTTTCCCCTGACACAACAGAACAGCATGGTACAGCTCAGCACCGTTTGCCATTGCCCGCTGATGATAGCTGATATAGTCACTGACGATACTAAAATCCGGAGCATCTTCCCCGTCATTCTCTCCCGCCGGAAAAGCGGCTTCCAGCGGCTCCGCCCACAACGAAAGCTGCTCATTTACCTCACGGATCTCACATCCGGCCGGAAGAACAGAGGACGGCAGCCACTCATCAACAGACAGATGCATAGCACTGGTTTCACCGTCCGCCTCATAACCCGCCGCCATAATCTGCGGGTGCAGTGTTTCTGCCGCGGATTTCTCTGCCACCAGGCAATGAGGTTTGTGATGTGGCATGAAAGGTTGCTGTGCCAGTGAGAACTCATTACTATCCGCACCGGCCTGCAGATAGATATAGTTAAAGACAGGCACCGGCAGCGGTGTCAGATAGCATTCTGCACGATCACTTACGGTGATGACATCCTGCGCGATACTGCGCCAGAAATGGCGCTCTGTCGCGCGGTAATTCTGTAAACTCATGGTGTCTCCGGAATGGTATAAGCATCGGCGGGATTTATTATCCCCACTCTATAATATAAGCCGTTATATACCTTATCGGAATGTTAAGACATTCCGGAGCCTGACACTCAGCCCCTGCGTATTGCCATAATCTGATGCACCACAATGCCCGCCAGCAATCCCCAGAAAGCTGAGCTGATACCCAGCAGCGTAATACCCGATGCCGTCAGCAGAAAACAGATAATCGCCGCATCCCGCCCTTTTTCATCTGCCAGCGACTGATGCAGGCTGTTCATCAGCGTGGTCAGCAGAGCAAGCCCGGCCAGGATCTGTATCAGAACCGCCGGAAAGGCATTGAACAGCATAAAAACCGCGCCGCCGAAAATCCCCGCCAGCAGATAAAATATCCCCGCCCAGACAGCTGCAGTATAACGCCGCGCCGGATCCGGGTGCACATCCGGTGCCATGCAAATCGCGGCGGTGATCGCCGCAATGCAGATACTGAACCCGCCCCACGGTGCCAGCAGGATAGCCGCCAGCGACGAGCAGCTCAGCAGCACAGAGGTGTGCGGCGGATAACCGTTAGCCTGTAAAATCGCAATCCCCGGCGCATTCTGCGAGGCCAGCGACACAATAAAAAACGGAATGCCGACACTGATCAGGGACGTCAGGGTAAATGACGGCATCACAAATTCCGGCAGCGCAAACACATTGCCGGCCCGGACAAAATGCAGATCGCCGCTCAGTCCGGTCACGGTGATACCGGTGATCAGGGCAGCAATAATGGCGTACAGCGGGAAAATCCGCCGCATCACCACATACGCGGCTATCATCGCGGCACACAGCACAAAGCTGGTATTCAGCGCACCGAACGCCGTCAGCCCGAAACGCAGCAGAATACCGGCCAGCATCGCCGAGGCCAGTGCGCGCGGGATATAATTCATCAGCCGGGCAAAAATACCGGTCACGCCGCACAGAAACATCAGTCCGGAGGCAAAAATAAACACGCCGACGGCTTCATTGATGGTCACGCCGGACAAACTGGTTACCAGCAGCGCGATCCCCGGCGTAGACCAGGCGGTCAGCACCGGCATTTTATACCAGAGCGACAACCCGATCGTTGTCACCCCCATCCCGATCCCCAGCATCATCAGCCAGCCGCCGGTTTGTGCGGCATCAAGCCCCGCCACATCCAGCGCCTGCAGAATAATCGCCACTGAACTGGCATAGCCGACCAGCACCGCAACCAGGCCTGTCATCATCATTGCTGGAGAAAAGGCACGAAAAAATGTTAACTTACTCATAGGAACACACCATCGGATGTTATAGCAGACGATCGGACTCTATCACCGGATGCTATAACGGACAATGACATTTACCCGGAATAATGACAATTTATGCACGATATCACACCCGCTGTTGCAGAGACCTTTAAACAACTGCGTGCCGAACGCGGGCTGAGCCTCAGCCAGGCAGCACAACTGACCGGCGTCAGCAAAGCCATGCTCGGCCAGATTGAACGCGGCCAATCCAGCCCGACGGTATCCACGCTGTGGAAAATCGCCACCGGCTTCAATGTCGCTTTCTCTGTTTTTCTGGAAGGTGCACAGCCGCAGGTGCAGGCGGGGCTTCATTCGTTTGCAACACTGCCGGTCTTTGAACAGACCCGCTCCGGGATGCGTGTCACACCGCTGATCCCGTTTGATGATGAACTGAAAACGGATTTACTGAAGATTGACCTGCTGCCGGGGGCGCTCAGTGAATCCGGCCCTCATGAACCCGGGGTTATCGAACATGTCATTATGCTGGAAGGTGCATTACAACTGCGGCTGGGGGATGAGTGGCATACCGTTTCTGCCGGGGAATCCCTGCGCTTTTATGCGGATATCCCGCACGCTTACGCCAATCCCGGTAAGACCATTGTGACACTGCATAATCTGATCCATTACCCGCGTCCGGCGGACAAATAAAAAAGCGGGGTATAATAAATATACCCCGCTTTGACTTAACGGATCGTCTTACTTTATTTGTAAAATAAAACCAAAATAAATACGTGTTCAGCTTAACTTATTATATATCATCCTTATACCAACCGGGATGATATGTTTATACTGAACAGAAAAGCATGCCATTCAGAATACTATCTTCTGTTATATATGGCGGTTTATTTATTGTTTAATTAAACACACTCAGGCATATCGCTATGCTGTCGTGATGTTTTCACTGGTGTTGTTACTACTACCTTTACGGCATTTTGGTGTTGTTCCAAATGACTGTCGCAGCAGTCTTTCTTGTGTCTTAAATACTATTATTATTATATCTGGTGTTATTAATATTATTGTTACTGCTTATTTTATTATTATTGCTGTTAGTATTTGCTGTTTCTTTTTTATTAAGGGTATTACCAAACTGCGGGGGCATTATCGTACAGTGATCCTGAACCATTCTGAAATGAAATTACAGATTACGGTTAAAATATAAAAAAAACCACCATTCCTGCCGGATACGGTGGCTTAAATACAGAATTAATTAACTTATTTCAGTATGTTGTCACACATCATCTGAAGTGTATTAATAAACCTTGCTGCATGAAAACCATCACAGACTGCATGATGAACCTGTACAGAAACAGGTAATAGTACGCGGTCACCTTCCTGCTGAAACTTTGCCATCGTAAAAACCGGGGCAAAGTAATCATCATTTCCGGTGATATTCAGATTAAATCCGTCAAAACTTACCCAGGGTAATGATGATATATTCAGGTGATTCTCCGGTAAATTTCCCTGCGGAAACAATCCGGTATCATGCTGATGTTCTGCTGTTACCGCATTATAACCTGCCATAAACTCGCTGAGATCCGGAAAATAACGGCAGGACAGTACGGAGAATGTTTCGGTTTCTTTATGAAAGACAGTAAAAACCGGGTCTGACTGATCCCAGTAAATCAGTTCATTGTCTTTCATTGCCATCCGGAACTCCGGAAACTGATTAACAGCCCGGGAGATCAGGTAAATCATCAGCGGATAAAACTTATAACCGGTTTCCGTCAGTGCGGTACGCGAAGCGGTAATATCGAGTTTGGTGGTCAGGCTGAATCCGCATTTAATCTGCTGACGATAAAGGGCAAAATGTTCCCTGCGATTCCAGGTATTCAGGTCAATCCGGGTAAAATTCATGGTTATTCCTTCTGATTAATAGTGAAAAATATTAATAATCAGAAGGCAGTCTGGTTGTCTCAATGGGTAACATTCCGTCCTCCGTAAGCTGTCTGGTATTCAGTAATAATACCCGATACGGGCTTAATCTGTATTAAGCCCGGCTTTATTTATTCCGGCCAGTCATCCGCAAACACATAGCGGATCAGTTCTGCGGATTCACGGGGCGGTGCTCTCAGCACATCCGCCATTAAATCAATTTCCATCTGACAGGTTTGCAGCTTGTCTTCCGCCAGTACATACGGATCATCCGTCAGGAAACTATCGCCGTATTTATCCACCGACCCCTGTATTTGTGCCGAAAATAATGACTGAATTTCATCCGCAGAATAATGTGCAACCGGAGCCCCTTCACCGGCTGAATTCACCAGATCCAGCAACGCTCTGTTACCGATAATAAAGTCACGGTACCCGGCTGAAGCCTTTTTCATATCCGGCGGGCCTGATACTTCCGGATGCAGTACACGAAAGCAGAAGTCACCGGAGGTATCCTGCGCCAGTGCTTTCTGCAAAAATTCCAGCCGCATTTTCCCGTAATTAATCACCGCGTCATCCCCCGCGAGATAAAGCAGTTTTTTAATATTTTCGGTGGCCCACTGCTGCAGGCGCATATAATACTCTTCCCGTTTTTTCGAACCCTTACCCGCATTTCTGAAATCGGCAAAAAAGGCCCCGGACATAACGGGATCAACCTGATTGATGGCTTTTAGTGTCGGTACCATCTCAAGAACCTGAGTTTTTATCTGTTCATTTTTTTCCACCACCGCACTTTTAATAAAAAATGCAAAAAACAGCGCAATCAGTGACAGATAAACTATTTTCTTCCGGCTGATCACAATTTTGTTGGTAATCATTAATATAATCAGCAGGATAATCAGAAAAATAATCAGTACAGAAATCACAAAATAAACGGACATTCATCTCTCCGGTACAGGGGGACCATTCAGGCAGACAATTCTTTTTTAGTCAGATATTGGCAATAAAATAGGATCAGCCCGTGAGAACAGAAGATCTGTCCGGTTGAAACAATTCTCTGAAAATTCGTTTATTCATCCGGCATTCCATCCCGGTAACTATTTTCCCTGATGACCAGTATATGCCACCGGAACACGCTATTCTGAGAAAACTGTCACTAATCTGTTTTATTCCGCAAACAGAAAACCACCGGATGAGCGGTGGTTTTCTGTACTTATTGATATCTTACTCCCCCCGCTGCTTAATGCAGGTCTCTTTTATTTTTTGTATATTATTTTTCAGGGAGACCTGATGTTCTTTGGGAAAATAACTGTAATCCAGTGAAATATAAAAACGGGCGTTACGCATCATGACAAATAAACTGATTTCGTTTTCTTCGGATTTATAAATAAAATGTTCTTCGTCTGCTTTTTTGCTTTCCAGTATTGAGGGTTTCCCATATTCCGCTTCAAGATTGTGCTGTAATTCTTTCAGCAGTGTCTGATATGCCGCTTCATCATCTGTGGAATAAAAATAACCAATACCGACCAGCCCGCTGAAATCCGGCTGTCCGTACTGTGGTAAGAAGCGGAATTCGTACTCACCCGCTTCATTTAATCCGCCGGAAAATGTTTTGGACGTCACTTTAGTCAGCGGGCAGACATATTCACTGTTATCCGTTTCAGACGGACTACCGAGCCGTGGTACCAACGCCTCTTCCGTCATTCCCCAGGTAAGACCGAAAGGAGCTGCATAACGCTCACTTTGTCCGGTATCCGCTGCTTTTGTTTTATCACAGGCACCCAGTAATAGTGACGCTGCAACCAATGCAGAAATTATCGTTATTTTTTTCATTGTTCAGTATATCCGCTGATTTAATGATGACGTTATCCCGCCATATTTGACTTATCATTTAATCCGGCTGTTTTCCGGCAACAAACAATATCAATCCTGAATAAAAGTACCAGCAAAAAATAAAGCCTCCGTAAAGGAGGCTCGTATCAGATCCCGGTGTTTTTATTGGCGTAAAAACGGCAGTACTACATCCATCAGTTGTTCAGGACACTCTTCCGTCACAAAATGACCGCATTCACTGAGTATCGCGCCCTGCAAATTCACCACCCTGCCCTGCATTGTCAGCTGCGGGGCATCACGGGTCGCGTGATCGGCACCGATGGCCAGAACCGGCATAGTCAGTTTTTTCTCTGCCCGCCGCTTATTCTGCGCGATGGTCTGCGGAATAGCCCGGTAATAGGCAAACCCGGCACGCAGTCCGCCCGGAGAGGAATAGGCATCGATATACGTCTGTGCGGCAACGCGGTCACGGCGGTACGCCCAGTGGTCAAAAATAAAATTCAGATACTCCCGCTCTTTACCGGCGGTCAGCGTTTCCGGTAAATCCTGAACCTGATTAAACATAAAGTGCCAGAGGAAAATATTCTCCTCCGGATCAACAAAAATACCCGGAGCCGGTGCCAGACCCGGAATAACAGCCTCGGTCAGGACGATTTTTTTAATATCTGCCGGATAGTCACCGGCCAGCGCATAACCGACCCACATCCCGATATCATGACCAACTACCGAATAGGTTTTATAACCCAGCTGATTCATCATGGTATGTAACGTTGTGGCCACCGCACCGGTATCATAGCCACTGTCCGGCCGGGCAGAAAAACCGGTTCCCGGCGGATCCACCGCTATCGCCATATATCCCTGTGCTGCCAGCCCTGTCATCACATAACGCCATGTGTACCAGGTCTGCGGCCAGCCGGGGATCAGCAACACCGGTTCGCCTTTTCCCGCCGTCACATAATGTATCCGCTGCCCCGCCACATCCGTATAGTGATGCTGAAAATCCGCCTCATTCACCTGTGCTGTTACCGGCGGTTTCGGTGTATTCTCCGCAAGCACATTATTGTGGATTGCGAAAGTCATTACCGCTGCCAGTAATACCTTACCGAATAATGTATTCATACCTGTTCCGTATAAGTCATAAGTTAAAAAGTCTCCGCAGCAGCCCGTCAAAACGGATGTTGCCTGCAACGAAATTCAATTATTTGTCGATCGACAATTAATAGGTTAACGAGATATCCAAATCTTTGTCAATCACTAAAAAATAATTCTTTGTTAAACGATAAAGAACTGGTAGCATTTGCCTCAGATAAACTATACGGAGAAAATATGATGGCCGGCAGACCACGGGAATTTGATCGCGAAGTTGCATTACGCAAGGCTGAACAGGTGTTCTGGCAGCGCGGTTATGAAGGTACATCCATGTCTGATCTGGTTGCGGCGCTGGGTATTGCATCCGCCCGGATCTATGCGGCCTTCGGGTCGAAAGAAAATCTGTTCCGGGAGGCGATAGCCCTTTATCTGGCGGAAGAAGGTGCATTTGCGGATGCGGCGCTGAAAGAGCCGGATACCCGCAGTGCTATCAAAAAGCTGCTTACCGGTGCCGTTGATACCTACACCCGGGATGACCGGCCGCACGGCTGTATGGTGGTGCTGTCACTGACCAATTATTCTGCTGATAATGAAGCCATTATGCACTGGCTGGCAGACCACCGCCGGGAACGGACAAGCGGGATCATACAGCGTCTGCGCCGGGGGGCTGAGTCCGGTGATTTACCGGAACATACGGATACACAGGCACTCGGGGACTATGTGGCAACACTGCTGCACGGAATTTCTGTCCAGGCTCGGGATGGTGTCAGCCGTGACCGCCTGCTGGCCATGACAGAGATTGCCATGCACATGTTTGATCTCATGACCGCCTCACCGGCCACACACTGAATCTGTTTCTGTCTGCAGGAGAATCTCTGATGTCCTCTTCCGTCCGCCCGATCTGCACATGGCTTTCCGCCTCCCAGCCCGCATCCGGTGAAGCATTGCCGTTTCCGCCGGATATGCCGGCCATCACCGGCAATCAGACACTCCGGCAGTCATTGCGTATCAGCACAGGCGGGCAGAAACTGCAGCTGGTGTTTTCCAACCGCTACGGCACACAGCCACTGGTGACAGGTGAAAGTTATCTCTCCGTTCCCGGCCAGTACCGTGCAATACCGGTCACCTTTGGCGGACAGCAGGGTGCGGTGATCCCTGCCGGTGATACCCTGTGCAGTGATGAAATTGCACTGCATGTTCCGTCATTATCGGAGCTCACGCTGAGGACCTTCCTGCCGGAGCCGGTACCACTTAATACCTTCCACTGGGATGCCCGTCGTTTCTCTTTACTGGAACCGGGTAACCGGACGCGACAGGAAGAGGCCGGAAACGGCGAGGCTGTCAGTTCCCGTCTTTTACTTGAAAGCGTGCTGATTCAGCCGGAATCAGAAGCCCGCACACTCGTGGTGATCGGCGATTCAATGGTTGACGGCAACGGCGTGGACATGGACACCTATGGCCGCTGGACTGATTATCTGGCAGAACGTTTTATTGACGAAAACATTGCCGTGGTGAATGCCGGACAATCAGGTTCGCGCCTGCTGAAAGACGGCATCGGCATCAGTACATTATCGCGGTTTGAGCGTGATGTGCTGATGCAACCCGGTGTTACCGCCTGTATCGTGCAGGTCGGATTAAATGATATCGGCCTGGCGGGAACCGATTTGGACCCGGCGGGTTCTGTGCCTTCGGCAGCGGATGTGATTACGGGATTCCGGCAATTGCTGACCATGGCGCGGGGAAAAAATATCCGTATGACCGTCGTCACCCTGGTACCACTACGCGGAACCGGTGAGTATGGTATGACCGGTTTTTATTCACCGGAAAAAGAGGCTGTACGGCAGGATATAAACCACTGGATGCGCACAAGCGGCGAGTTTGATGCTGTTATTGACAGCGACCGGCTGGTACACGACCCGGTCAGTCCTCAGCAGCTCAGTACGGACTATGATTCAGGGGATCACCTTCATCTTAATAATCAAGGACACCGGCTGGTTGCACAGTCTGTCCCGCTGACGGTTATCCGGCCCTGATACCAGAAAGCCCCGCTGTTTCAGCGGGGCTTCGGGTATAATCGCTAACTCTTTGATAAGTAATGGTGCCGGATACCGGATTCGAACTGGTGACCTTTTCATTACGAAACCGAAGATTTATTAAAATACAACACGTTACACCGCATCTTTTCTCGCTCTCACGTACCAAGATGCATAAAGTTACCTGCTGATACGCAAGCATGCAAAATGTTCCGCGTCCCAAACTCGTCCCAATATCCCATCCCCCTGCTATACTCCCATCATCACCCACCACTCCGAAACCAACATGCACAATATCGCCAACCTGCCCCAAGACGAAAAAGACAAAATTAATGCCGATTTAGCCGCATCCGGTATCGCGTACAAAGAAAGACTCGGACTGCCGTATGATCTGTACGAAACAGAAAACCAGCAGCCCGAGCATTTGCGCCCGTACTTCAGAGAGAGACTGGAACATTACAGGGAGATCGGGAAAAGGTTTCCGCGTGGGTTCGAGTATGAGAAGGAATGATGTCATTCATGCTGACCAACCAGCACTAAACTGGTAAACTTGGCTTAAGTGTAACAATAACAAACGAATTAACGGCGTATTGAGCCATATTCTCATGCTACCATAAAAGGAATATGAAGTATCACATGAAGAATCAAAGAAGCGTTGCGCTAAATTTAATAAAGCTAATTGCTTGCATAATGGTTATTGTCGTCCATGTTTCAGCAACTAACATTGATGATATAACATCAAGCAAGTGGGGTGTGTCGAATTTTTATAACTCCATATCAAGAATATGCGTACCTTTATTTTTTATGGTTTCAGGTGCTTTACTCATAAGAGAGAATACCAGCTTTATAAATTTTATAAAAAAACGTTATTATAGAGTGATTCCCCCAGTAATTATTTGGAGTGCAATATACTATGTGTATCCAATGTTCTATGGGTATGAGCAACCAAGAACAATCGCCAGTCTGTTTAATTCACCAATATCGGTTCATCTTTGGTACCTATACGCAATAATAGGCCTTTATCTTCTTGTGCCGTTTTTATCCATGATTTATTTTAAATCAACATTATCTGAGAGAGTGTTGTTCTTAGCTATTTGGTTTATAGGTTCGTCTTTATTCCCTACACTTAACAACACTGGCGTGTCTGGTATTAGCGCATCATTATTTGGTTTAAATTCTTTGGCTGGATATATTGGATATATTTTTGCCGGGAAACTAATATATGACCTTCCATACAGAAAATTCTATTCTGAGATTATTGGGCTGGTAATATTTATTACTTGCTCTTACCTTACATTTTATTTAACGAAAACATACTCATATTCATCAGGCAAATTTAATGGTGTATTTTATAGTTACTTATCGTCATTAGTTGTCTTATCTGCATTTTCTTTATTTTATGTCACTATAAACACAAATATAAAATCAAGTTTTATTGCTTCGTGTTTATCTGCATTTTCATCATGCGCATTAGGTATTTATTGTTTGCAATCAATGATGATTAAAGAAGTAGCTTACAAGTTAAATGTCAGAGCTACACATGACCCAGCTATTATATGGATACCTATAGCAGTTGGCGTTACCTTCGTATCTTGTTTTGTAATTTGCTATATTGCATCACGAATAAAGGTAATCAGACAGATTGTGTAATACAATAATATATAAGAAGGGTGGTGATTTTCCGCCCTTCTTACTTTTACCTATTATGACATCCATGCCAAAATGGTATCAGTATCATCATGATTCATCCATCCACCATGATCACCAGTCACCCTAATATCCTTGTATTTATGCCCGCCATTTTGCAATAGCGAACGAAATGGTATCCAGTGCATGTCCATATCTAATGTTCTATCTTGCATACTGTAATAGCACAATATCTTAGGCCAAGTGAATGTAGACATTTTTATTACTGATATCCTATCAGTTTCAAACTCAGGCTCAGAATACAACTTTCCTTTTACTATAATTTTATTTAACCCAATATCAGAAGTGTACTCAATGGCAGATGTTTTATTTAACTCTTTGTCATTTACTCTATATGAAGTAAAAGCCGACATAGGGTCATGTCCTGAAGTTTTCTTTAAAAAGCTATAAAAGCTATTTGGAGTAATTCCATAAGCAGCCTCCACAGATTCACGATGTGAGTACTTCCATGCTGCATACAAGTTTGTTACAGGGTACATCAATGTAATACTTTTTATACTTTTTTCAGGCATGATCATCGCCGCATTCAATGTAGCCAAGCCGCCATTTGAAGCACCGACCATATGACAATATTCGGTAACATTAAAATTATTTTTTATATGGGAAACAAAATCTTTAATATTATTTCTTACAATGTCCGCCCCCCATCCTGCGCTAGACCCATCGGGCATTCCATTGTCATTTTGAGCTCCACAGACAACGTAACCATTATTCAAGAGCTTCTCTATAAGTGGGCTGCTAAACTCAACATAATCGGCACGTTTCTTATTTAAATAAGCACCATTATTTTGTTGATCAACACCAAACTGTGTACTCCCACTGAAATTTGCGGTAGCCTCAGTTCCATTCATCACCCACCCATTACCGTGATTTAACACAACAAACTCATGTTTTTTCCCATACTCCGTATAATTTTCAGGAGTTCTGACAAAACACCAATCGTTACCGCCAGACTTAGCACCCCATTTATAGATATATAGGCCACGGCCTTTTTTATCTAAAAATTTATATCCCAACATTGAGGCACCAACAATCAACGCAGATGCACTACCAAAAATAAAACTTCTCCGTGATATCATTGCGTTACCACCATAACCAAAACTAAGTCTCTGTTATTATACACTAAATTCCCCTCCCTATAACGAGAGGGGATAAATTTACTTATGAAACATACCACTTAATCCCTGCGTAATGAACAGGGCTATTGACGGCACCGATCTGCAGTATACCGTACTGAATGGCAGTGATGTAAGGAAGTGATGACGCGGAATTTGCACTGGTCGGAGTTATGCTGATTGTTGACCACGGACGAATATTTGGATTTGTTATTTTCACTGGAAGTGTTTCATTGCTAATTTTAGCTACTCCTTGACGAGGAAATGATGAGTCAAACGTAACATTTACACCACTAATGTTATCTTCAGAACCCAATATTTTTGTATCAGCGCCCGTAAGGTCGACATTACTAAGTATCAACTTATCATCTGCATTTTGCTTTGATATTCCATTTTTGCATGCTTTTACACTCATACCAGTGATAGACACATTTGCACGAAACATGGATAAAGCGGTATCGCAATTTTCCGCATATAAATTCGTCACAGAAACCCTGTCAGCAAATGCGGATATGTTAACTCCCTGAACCGTTGAATTAACCACGCTGATATTATTCAGTTGCACATCAGTAGATTCGCTCACACCAACACCAGCTCTATTCGAGCCCGGTGGTTGCATTACGTTTTTTATTACGCAATTGCTGACGATAGTCCTGCTTGCTGGCTTTCCTGGATGACCAAGCCCAACACCATTAGACCACCTGACTGTATCAACATTAATATCTGTCACCACACTATCAGTACTATCAATACCAATAGCGCTGGCACCAGTATTATATGAAGATATGTTAGTTACGATAAAATTAGCACCGAGAGTATGAAGCGTTGAGTAATTTAAACATCTAGTTCCTCCAGTCTTCCCCCATGAGCTTGTGCTGATAATATCTGCTATTACGCTCCGCTCAGCACATACCGATATACCCTCAAGACCATAATCAACAAGCCTTACCCCTCTAACTTCATGTTCAACGCCACCATCTATCCAGAGAGTACTCTCGGCATAACCGGTGTAATCTGCTTCGGAGATATAGTTATTACCCAGCGTAATTCCATAAACACGATGACGGTTACCCCCACCGGTTAAGTGGATAAGGCGCATCTTTGATGAAGTTACCTCTTTTTCATTACCATCAATCCGACCATGCCCTTCAATGGTAATATCATCAACTCCTGTCGCTGATATCAGAACACATAAATCAGGGCAGTTACGATCTGCATAAACAACACCATCGATTCTGATTGTCATGCTTTTTGTTAAGACAATCGGCTCAATATAAATTTCAGTGTTTTCGTCAATATGAACAAAATTATTAAAATCAATGCATTTTGTCAGGGCATCGGTATCACTGTTTTGGCCTTTGAAGTTTTTGAAATTATGTAGCGGATAGCCATTCAGCAGGCCGCAGCAGAGCCAGTTGCTATCCGGTGACGAACCCGGTGTGATGGTTACAGGGTATGCGCCTTTGTAGACATAGAAAAATCCATCACCGGCAAGCGCAGCCTCTTTGTCTGAATTAAGAATGCCACCGTCAGCAAATGACGCTTTTCGCGCAATAGTGAGGCGGCTGTAATCAGCGTACACAGTATTACCAAACGATGAACCTACGAGTTTGTCGCCAGAATTAACGATCTCTGTTCTGAGGCTTGCATCACCAACACCAACCCATTTTCCCGCGCCAACTCCCCCGGCAGATTCAGGTGTTGATCCGACAGGAACTGATTTCGGCAAATCGCCATCCCAGCGGTAATATTCGCCAGTGGTTTCGTCACGCAGAATTTCATTGCGCTTTGTAATTTCAGCACCCTGCTGGAAGCTGTCCATAGGGATATAACCGGCGGCGATAATCGCCTGGTTCATATCGACTTTGAAGCGCTCCATGAGCTGATCGAATATCCAGCGCATGCCTTCAATGGTCATGTGGCAGCGACCAAACCGGTCTTTGTATTCGTGTTCCAGTGATGTCACGAACTCGTCAATTTTGCCTGAATTAAATTTCAGGTCGCGCGGTGCTTCACTCGGTACTGCATTTTGTGTTGGTATAGTAGGCATCAGTTATCCTCTCCCATTGGAAGATATAATAGTTAGTGGAATATATTGGGTGGTTAAATTGAAGGCCGTCCGTGGCCTGTGGGTGTTATGCGTTCATGGTGAGTCGATTTAATGCTCCCGTCCATGCCTTGCCTGACAAGCGCAATCCGGAAAGTTTGTCCATCAGGACTTTTGTTCCGTTTCTGACAAAGATTCCGTTTGAGTGTGCAATGTCGTAGATGCTGCCAGTGAATCGACTACCAAACTCAACAAATGCAGGATACATTGCTTTTGCTTCCTGTTGTGCAAAATTAGCAGCATTGCACATTGTGACCAATGCCAGCGCTTCATCTTCGGTAAAGGTGATGCCGACAGGTTCCAGCAGTGTGCCCTGCTTCGGAATGTACTCGCCTTCAAGCGCATCCAGATACGATATCGCCAGCGGAATTTGCTCCGGCAGCAATTCGTTGATGTGCTGCACACCGAACTCAGCGTGAACGTGCTTCCAGATATCCGGGTAGATATTGCCGACACCGTGAGCGATAAGGCGCTCGGCTGTCTGGCGTAACGGAATGAGTTCTTTCGCCGTGGACTGGCGGAAGTTTGGCTTTTTCTTCACTTCGCCGGTAGTCCAGTACTCATACAGAACATCGTCACACTCTTCCTGATAGCGGGTTACCTTGTCGCGGATTTCAGGTTTAACTTTGTTCGGGCTGATGGTGTGGAGCCAGCCAGATAATTTACGCAGTGCAATACATAACATGTTGCGTGATTTGCCATCTTCGGCAACCATTGTGATTTCCGCAATGGTTGATTTAAATCGCTGTTTTAACTTAGTAAATTGTGAAGCCCAATCCATCCCCATACCTTCAACGATAGGCTTCATCGGAACATATGGCTGGCCGTTGTAATTGACAACATAAAGGCTGTCACCGTGGAAAGGTACGTTGATTGTTGAAATTGATACGCTCATGCCGCCGCCCCCTGAGTTAACAGTTTTGCCAGTTTAGAAAGCCCTTTCGGAGTGACACGAACCTGCGGGATAGATTTATCCTCACCATCCGGCTTAGTGATCACCGTTACTTTGTGCTCAATAAGTCCCTGCTGGATTTTGTCCTGATAACCAATCCACGGAGTACCAAGGCGGCGGTAAATCCATTTGAGCTGGCTCATGATGTCAAAAAGAGACTTAGGCTTAACCTGCAACTGCTTGGCTGCATCCGTCACGCACATAGACCCTTGGGATTTGGCAATGCGTGTCAGGGCTTCAACATCAGGCTTCATTTCTTCAACCTGAGATTCAAGCTCAATAACTTTCTCGGTGTAGGTCAGCAAAGTGCTACGCAGGAATGACGGATCATTAAGCGCGGTCATTGGGTCGATTGCTGGCTTTTGCAGTTCCTTCAATTTTTCCAGAACAGCCCGGCGCACCGCCTTAGATTCACGCATTCCAACAAGAGTCATTTGCTCCATATTAAGCGAATACCCTTTTACCTTGCGTTTTGCGCCCTGAGAAGTGGTCACGTAAAAATTTTCCGCGACCCCGATATCATCAATCTCATCCTCAATGCGAGCA
The DNA here is from genome assembly GCF_022819185.1 of Morganella sp. HSTU-ASny43. Taxonomy (NCBI): domain Bacteria; kingdom Pseudomonadati; phylum Pseudomonadota; class Gammaproteobacteria; order Enterobacterales; family Morganellaceae; genus Morganella; species Morganella sp. HSTU-ASny43. Next base: position 40,985 of record NZ_WSPG01000021.1, on the reverse strand, counting down.
ATGAAATGTCTATTTTCAACTTCCGTTTCTCCGGCAGAAATACGGGCTGGATTAATGATCTCGTTAAGAAAGTCAATACTTGACATAGTGACATTTTGGTTCGCAACTGCTAAATTAGACATAGAGTTATTTCCTGTGGTTAGGTTAACTTGATTTGAAGCCCCGATGGTTGCAGCCATTGGGGTTTTGTTTTTATTGGATTCTGACTTCACCTTTCTCCTCCATTTCCCTCAGCAACATTAGCCTATACAAAACCTCACTATGCAGAGTCCTTAAACATTTATCTGCTGACTTCGAGATGTAGTCCTTTAACTCATCTGGCATGCGCAGCTGCATTGGATTAATTGTCTTGCTCTTATTCATCATGTATCCTCACATCATTAACTAACAAATTCATATTACTTCATGAATAATATTGCGTCAAGCTACTGCATGAAGTTTTAGGAGAAAATATGAGTGACAATGAAGATGGCTTTGCTCAACGTCTATTCTCTGAGAGATCAAGGCTGAACTTAACTCAGCAGGAGTTAGCCAATAAAGTTGGGATATCACAAAGACAAATAGCTGCTTATGAAGCTGGTGAATCCAAACCAAGAATAGGAACCTTAATGAAGTTAGCAAAAGCTCTCGATGTAAGCTTCATATGGTTGGCAAGCAATACAATAGACATAGGCGATGTCAAAATTGTCAGTATGTCGGATAAATCTGCTGATAGAGATGCTACTCACATCCCATTAATCGAAATAGATAATGTGATTCCATGGCTAAAAAACGAGCTATATAGAGTAGGTGTTAATGACTATATCGCAGTCAGTGGAGATGTGTCCGCCAATTCATTCGCCATAATCCAGAATGACCCAGCAATGAACGACATAAGCCGAGAGGGGGTTTCATTCCCCACCGGGGCTATTGTTGTGTTCGACCCAAGCAAGAAGCCCATTAAAGATGGTGATTTTATTCTTGCTATTATCGAACACAAGACGGCTATTTTTAGGCAAATCTTCATGGGTGCAACTGAATGTAACCTCATACCGCTGGACTCACGTTATCCCACTGAAAAGATATCAATTGATAGTATCGATAATTGTCAAAACTTAGTTATTGCCGCTGTTCAGGTTATCTTCAGTTTGCCTGCTATAAAGCGAACTTCATGATTGAAAATTTAATTTTCACCATTCACAAATAAGCCCCTTCCGGGGCTTAGTCGTGTCAGACGTTATAGTCTGCTTTCGGTGCGAAATACTCGCTTGCGGTGATGGAGAATGTGCCGTCTGCATCCGGTTTCTTATCCGAGACTACCCAGCGCATAGCATCCATTTCAGTGACGGTTGATATGATGTACCGTGACGGTGACTGAACATTGTGGCCGTCGTAGATATTGAGCTGAATATCAGGAATGTCGGCAATAAAGCCTTTATCCGTATCAGCCCTCGCCTGCGCCGGATATTCTCCGGATGAGTTTCCGAGGTGATCGGTGATGCTCACCACCATGTCACCGGAAAACTCAATACGCTCACTGGTGCTGAACACATTCCCGTTTCTGCCAGTGATGTGTCCGCCCTGCTGATTGCTGTCGTAGCTGTCTGCCACCAACACCATATCGCCGGGATAAACATAGTCACCGTCTGCCAGTGTTTGCAGGCTGATACTTGTCCGCTGGCTGATCAGTCTGTCCATTTCCAGTAATGCACGGTCAGTGGCCTGATACTCGTTACGGCATCCGTGCAGGGTGATTTTGTTCGGGCTTTTCGCTGCTCCTTTCACCACTGCGCCGTTTTCGATACGGTATTTCAGGTAGGTTTTTTTGTTGGTTCGTGGGTTAACATACTCAACCTCAACGCCGTCATTCCCGCCCGGCAATGACATATCGTATGAGATACGGAAGTTATTACCGGTGATGTTTGACCGGTTAAACACCGCCGCCGGATATCTCCGCTCTTCTTCACGGGAAAATGTCAGCACACCGTTATCAAAGAATGCCGTCACCCGCGCCACGTTGCAGATTGTCTCGACGCGCTGGCCTAACGATACATCCTCATCATCAAACGTGTAATCAAAGTACCCGAGGCGATCATCAGGCAGTCCGGCGTAAATCTCATACAGCCCGTGCAAATCGATAGTGTTCTCCGGTTGCTTGCCGGTAACCAGCCACGTATGCGCCACAGCATCAGCAAATGAGCGTGATGGCCGTTCTGTGTAATCCACTTTGCGGTTGACCATGTCATAACTGATAACATGCCGCGTCACCAGAGCGTTATATTTGCGCTCACGTGAGCTTGTCGGGTTCTCTGTTGCCCTTACAGTCACGCGGACAATGGTATCGTCATTATGCTTCTCATTAAGCCTGCGGCGAATAATGTGGGCCTTTTCCAGCTTCAGTACGCTGTGGTCGTTGCTGTTTTCCAGTCGGGTTAACTGAAATGCATATCGTCCGTAGCCTCCCCGTGGAATAAATTTTTCCGTTTTATAATAGTTTTTTGTCTTCGGTGCTGCCGGGAACCCACGGTTATATGATTCCCTGGTGCCGGGAATTTCCTCGTTGTCGTCGTTTACCTTCCAGAATTCCATTCTGGCATTAGCATAATCACCCTCGCCAAGCTGGGCGTTTATATGAATCCACAGCTGCCCGCCTTCCATTGGTGAAAAGAATGGCCCGACTGTCAGAAACTGATTGTCATAGAGAATGAATTTGGTGGTGTTAACAACAGCATTCGGCGGCAGTGTCGCCAGATCGCCACCGGATAGGTTGGCGAAAAAAAACTCGTAATACTTTTTCGGCAGCACGATTGAACCATCGTCTGTTTTTTTCGCCTCAGACAGATAAGCATCGACTTTGATGTCTTTTGTCACGTTACCGGTTGGTGTGCTGTACGAAACACTCACGGTCATGGATACTGAGCGCGGTTTGATGATGTCATAGAAATAATCGAACTCACTCTGCCTGCTGATTTTAATCATTGCCTCTCCGCCTTTTATCTCACCGGATATGACCTCATTCGCCGACGCCTGATACTGCGGTATTTCATCACTCTCATTCGGACCCGGAACTTCCTGACCGTCAACGTCGTGAAATTCAAAGCCTTCAAATATTTCAGGGATATTCTCACCCGGCTGAAATATCTGATAGCTGGCACCGTCCAGCGCGGTTAATTCTGATTCTGAGTATTTCACGTTTTCGATATCAAATTTCCCGATACCGAAGTTCATCCACTCCGTGACTTTTTTCTTGTTATCGATGTACTCAAACAGCGACTGCTGAATCAGATCAGGATATGCCCTCACCTGTCCGTGAATTTCCGGTCGTGCCTGGTATGTTCTGGCGACATTGGTTTGCCCGGTGAGCCGGTTGTTCGGGCTGTCTTTAACGTTAGCGTCTGCTGATGTGAATGACGGCGTTTTTGGTGCCAGAAAAGAGAATACTTTCGATACCAGTTTGAATATCGGGCTTAACAGATCTCCGATTGCACCGCCTTTCGGCTGATCAAACACCTGAATGTGATGTAATTCAGAGACAACAAAATCAAGGCTGTCGCTATCGGTCAGTTTCACACCATTAACCATGATCACTACGTCACTGCTGATGCTCTGCTCTTTCAGCCAGTCAAAAAAAAGAGAGCCGGATTTTACTTCGACTCTCTCTTTTGGTGTTCCCGGCAGGCGCTGAATTTCAATTACCGGCATAAGTCATAAACTCCACTTTGCTGTATATCCGCTGAATGGTCAGTAATCTGTCCAGACGGACATGTCCGTTATCGCCTCGGCTGTGCAGAACCATTCCGCCGAGCACAACGCCGACATGAACCGGCACCGAACCGTCATAGGCCACAAATATCCCGCCACTTACCGGATGTTCTTCCGGCTTCCAGAAATTCACCTCATTTTGATAACAGGTCATAAAATCACCGTCAGATTCATAACTGCTATCGTGATGAATTTCAGCACCGATAACATGCCGGTAATAGAGCGTCACCAGTCCCCAGCAGTCACACGTAGTAAACGAGCACGCCCGGTTAACCCACGGCACCCCGATTATCCTTTCTGTAAATTCATCTGTCGTCATACTGCCTCCAGTCCCGGCCACTCCTGCGGCTCATAAATGCGTCCGACATTCTTGTTCAGCGGATTAGTCATCGAAAGTGTCATTGATACCGCTTCCGCGTCCAGTGATACATCCTTTGCAAACAGCTTCCAGCGAACGATTGCCGTACCTTTGTCCGCCTCATCAAACAGCCGGTACGTCACTTCGACCGGCATCATTCGTGAATATGACCGCCATGCTTTCAGCTTCTGCTTAAACTCATGTGCCACACGGCTGAATTTCACACTTGCGTCGATGATCGGCGTTTTACTCTGCTGACTCTCCGACATCTCAAAGTTACACGGCAGATATTCAATACCGCCGAGTGTCTTCGGGAAAATCTGGCGAGTGATCAGGTAAATGTCGCCGAACGATGGGTGTGATAACTGAAGTGTTTCGTACAGGATGCGGTTTGGTCGTTGTGCGCGGAACTCACGCAATGTCGGCATTATTCCTCCTTACACCGTGGCAGTGTTTCAGTGACAATAACATCCAGCCAGCTGCCGAACGGCGGCGGGAACTCGATAATCACATCACCGAACTCGTCATCGTCGTTATGCAGGTTTTTGCAGATAACCTGACCGGTCCATGTGACCGACGCACCGTTAACACTGGTCTGCACCGGGTAGGACACAAAGTGCAGTTCCTGCTCCTGTAATCCGCTGCCGCCGATGTCGATTTTCATCCGGAACCACCGGTTACAGTTATCCAGATAATCAGGATGGCGCAGCCACTGAGCAAATGCCCGCTCCTGCGCCAGCGTGAATATCCAGGTGACATTCCATACCGTTTTCAGGTCATCGGTCAGTTTCTGGAATATCGGCGCACCTACCTGTGGCTGATCTGTCATATAACCGGTGTCGATGGTCATGTTTTTATCTGACTTCTGTGCCAGAGGAAGCCAGTCAGGATAATCGATAATCATCTCACCCTCGCAGATGCTGTTGTGTTTCGTGTGATGGCGCTATGCATCGGCCCTTTGTTGTCCATGTCCGCTATAAACACATCTATGGTCATGCCGCTGCTGTCCTGTCTGGCCTGAGCATCAATCCTGTTACCTCCGGATGAATAGTCATTGATATTCACCGTCACCGGAATCTGTCCGCCGCCAATATCACGGTTACTGATGACCTTGCCGTTATCGCCGGGGATCATGTACTGGTTACCGTTTGACGCTTTGAATATCTCCGGCTTACCACCCTCACCAACCCGGTACATTTCACCGGCAGATACCGGGCCACCATCTTTACGCGCACCGGCAATCGTCAGTGCCTTCATTCCGATACTGGTTGCTGCGCCGGTCGCCTGTGCCGCAGTATACGCACCAAGACCGCTCGCAGATGCCGCCCCCATCGTTGCGATAGATGCCGCGATAGCAGCCGGAGTCCACGCAGCCAAAGCCGCGGCACCACCGGCAACGGCTGCTGATGCGTTCGCTGCCTGAGTAGCAACGCCTAATGTCTGACCGAGGATGAAGTTTTTAGCCATCTCCACGCCAACCTGAACGATAGAGTTGACCACGCTGTTAAGCATGGTATTACCCAGCGACCGCGCAGCATCACTCCAGCTCATGGTCTGTGTGATCAGCCCGGTGATAGCGTTGGACGCATTCCCGGAAAGAGAATCAACTGCGGATGTGAGCATGTCATAGCCGATGCTTTGCTGACTCAGCAGTTGCCACTGTGCTGCAATTTGCTGCTCCTGATACTGTTTATCCTGTGCGGTTTTCAGCGCCATATACTGTGCATCGGTAGCTTGTTTTGCGGCTATATACTGGTCATAACTGATTTGCCCATCCTGCTGTGACTGCTTCAGCAACGCCTGCTCTGCCTGATAGTACGACTCCATCAGAGCCAGCTTCTGAGCATTTTCGTTAGCCAGTGCCTGAATTGGGTCAATTTTCGCCCGATTCTCAGCGACAATATTCACCTGACCATTTGATGTTTCTTCCGATATTTTGCGCGAATACTCAGCGTGTATCGCCGCCCTGCGTTGCTGATATTGCTCTTCGGTAACCAAATTACCTTTCAGTTGTCGCTCAAGTTGTTCGCTGGCCAGTTTCATATCCTGGTTGGCTTTCGACCGTGGATTCTGCTCAAATGCATCTTTGCGGTCTTTTATCTTCTGAGTGAGGTCGTACTCCTTACCGGCAAGTTCAGTTATTTCGGCTATCTGTGCTGCATTGGCCTTTGACCCAAGCTTCTGCACTGCCTCAAGGATTGCTGCCTCGCGGGAAAGCCCTTTAGTTTCCAACTCTGCAACCTTCGTCGCATTAGCCAGGTCAGTTATCTTCTGCTTGAGCTTTTCCGCTTCAGTGGCTTCTTTTGCTGCTGCGCTGGCGGCTGCTTTCGATGTGCGAACTGTTTCCTTTTTGGCATCAGCAAGATCATAACTTCTGGCTGCTTCATTCTCTATTTGCTGCATTTGAGTCGAGTCAGCCTTGACTCCTGCTTCTTCAGCTTTCTGCTTTGCGGTGGCGATAGCTCTCTGACGAGCATCTGTTATTGCCAGGAGCTCATTTTGCTTGCGAAGATTTTCCAGTAACTTATCGCCATCCTGACTGCGCTCAACAGTCAATGATGTTGCGTTAAATCTCTGCTTTGCCCTTGTGGCGTCTTCAAGGTTTAACCCGTACGCTTTAAGGGCCGCGCTGGCATTCGGCAACACAGAGCCGGATTGAGCCTTGAGGAGATCAGCGCCTTGCAGTAATTCACCGTTGAGCTTCGCCTGCATCAGTCCTGTTGAGTTTAATGTACGCGAATACTCAGTTGTTTTTGTATCTAATTCAGCCTGCTTTATCTTTATTTCATTGAGTATTTTGGCTCTGTCACTTTCCGCCCCGGCAAGGCTGTAGTTCCTTTCACCTGCCTTTTTGTACCTCTCATTCAGGCTGTCTATTTCGCTGCCAAGCTCTTTAATTTCATCTTTTTGAGTAGACATATGCTGAGTGGCTTTCGCTATCATTCCCTCGAGCTGGACGCGGTTCATGCTCTGCATTTTTTCCGTCAGTCCCTCAAGCTCATCAGCAAACTTTGATGCCTCCTGTCTGGCCTCTTCCGTTTTCTGGAAAAAGTAATAAACTGCGGCACCGGCCAACATGGCGGCACCGGCTGGCCCACCTATCGGTGCAAGCAACCAGTTCATAGCTTTCAGTGCATTAGCCATTGTCAAACCAGTAGCAGCCACCCTGGCCTGAGATGCACTCAGTGTATTGTTCGCCTGCGCCGCAATGATGGCTGCATTGCTGTACGCTGTTTTCAATCTTGTAACGTTAGCCAGCGCTGTAGCCTCTGCCGCCGACCCTCTGGCTACCTGATATTCGGCCCTGGCAAGATTTAGCGCTGACATTGCCGCGTCTCTGTCTGCCACTGTTTTTCTCACAAGCACAGCTGCTGCATCACGTTCAGCCACTGCCGCCTGTCTTGATGCGGCTGCACCAGCCATTGTGTCACGAGCTTTTTTAACTTGCGCAGCACCAGCCAGCGCCAGTGCACCGGCGTACCTTGAGCCAATAACCCCGGCAGCAATAACCAGAATATTTGTCAGAGAATCAAGGTTTTCACTTACCACCACCACTGAGTCATTAAAACCGCCGATGAACGACTGAACAGTCGATGAGTTACCGAAAAACTTAGTGATGTTATTACCAGCCTCCTGTAATGCCTGAGACATGGTCTGAGTGGTTTTCGAAAACTCCTCGCCAATGGCTGCGCCCTGCGACAAAAGTCCGTTAACTACCACGTCAGTGGTCAGCTTTCCTTCTGCGGCCATTGCGCGTAACTGCCCGATGCTGACACCCATCGAATCAGCGAGAGCGACCATCAACCGACTTCCCTGCTCGGAAACTGAGTTAAATTCCTCGCCGCGCAGCACGCCGGACGCAATCCCCTGCGACAACTGAATGATGGCATTTTCAGCTTCCTGAGCGGTGGCACCGGAAACAATGAAGCCCTGGTTAATAATGGTTGTAAGTTTCGCCAGATCTTCCGCTGATGTGTTGTACTGTCGTGTTCCGCGCTCAAGTCGGGCGTACAATGTCGCTGTGGCGTCAAGGCTTGACCGGGTGTCCTGAGAGATATTGAATACACGCTCAGTCACTTCAACTAACGATTCACTGGCACGGACAGAGTTCGATAGTTTGTTGTTGAGAACCGTCCAGGCTTCGGCGTAGCTGGCAACAGCAGAAGCAGATAAATACGCAGTCAGTGACGCAGCAACCCGCGACAGTGAGGAAATTGATCGCTCAGTGCCATTGACGGCGGTCGTTGTGCGGTTAAATCCGCCCTCCATATTCCGCAGCCGCTGATCCAGTTGACGTTGTGATGTCAGCAACTGAGCAACATCCATCTGCACCTGATATACGATTTCACCGACGTTTGCCATTTACCGGCTCCTTAAAATGAAAAACCGCCAAACGGCGGATGTGTTAAATCTTCTTCCTGCTCACCAGCCGACGCTTGCCCCTAATCAGGTCATCGTTACGGGCATCATCGGCCTTGGTGATGGCCTCATACTCATCTTTCGTGAAGCCTTTCTCGTCCGGATATTTCGCTTTCAGCATCATCACGAACTCGGTCATTGTGAGTTGCTCCGCTTCACTGCGGGTGATGTTGAAATGCACACGGGCGGCACTGATGTAATCGACGGCGCGGAACTCGTCTGAGTATTCGTCTTTACCTTCGTTGCGCTGAAGTTTGCGCACCTTGGCTTTACCGATAATGCCGTGGGTCATTAGCTCGCGCGCCAGCAGGATAATATCGCGGTAATGCATAGCGCCCTGCCTGTACACCATGCCGGATTTACCTGGTCGCCATTCACCGATAACTTCGGAACAGTCATCGTCACAACATGCCTGCATCACGCCCATTGCGGTCGATAAGATGCTGCGTCCGTACACCGGCTTATTTAACAGCGTAATCAGCCATTCAGGAACCACTCCGTAAGAGGCTACGGCAGACGCAATAATTTGCTGTACTTCTGCGCCATTTAATCGCGTGAACGCGCTCACAATCTCTTTAGGCTCACCGATTCGCGTCATAGCATCCAGTGACGGGCGAAACAGGTAATCATTTTCGGCAGTGGATATCACCATCTCGCCGTATTCTAAACGCGGTGTCATATATCCTCCTGAACATTATCAAGGGCACCCTGAGATGCCCTTTGTAATATTTAGGCAGCAGTGACAGTAACGACGCACTTCGCCGTTTTGCTGCCATCTTCAGATGTGACAGTAATATTCGCGGTGCCGGCAGCAACACCGGTAACAGTGACGACATTCAGCAATTTACTGACGGTGGCAAAATTAGGCTTATCGCTGACCACCTCGTAATTTTTGTTTGTCGCATCAACCGGAGTAAATCCGACCGTGAATGTTGCAGTTTCACCGGATTTCACTGTCAGTGTCGCTGGGTTGGCGGTGATGCTCTGCACCACGATTTCTTCCTGCAGCCACTCAAAGCTGTCAGCGTCTGCGACTTTCAGTTCACCGGAATACGTGGCGATCTCTTTGGTCGGGAACTCCATCGACCATGATGTGAAGTTCATGTACCCCTGAATCACATCACTGCCGTCGCCTTTCATGTCGAGCTGCACCCAATATGACGGCTGACGGCTGGCCTTGACTTCAGCAAGGATTTCTTTGGCGATATCAAAAGCAGACGTGGAGCCCTCAGCACCTTTGCGCTTCAGCTCACCATCAAACTTAATGGTTAAATCCAGACCGGTCACGATAGCCTCGGTCAGCCCTTTTGTGTCGTCTGCTTTGGAAGTAACCGTTTCAGTACCGTAATCCAGCCCTTTACTGGTCAGTGCGCCGAGACGCAGAAACGCTGACTGTTCAGGAACTGTACCTGGGCAACCGGGCGCGATGCGGAGAATTCCCGCATTACCCATCACCAGGCCTTTATCATCAGGGCATTGTGCCATGTTGTAACCTCTTTATTTGCAAATAAAAAAGGCCGCATAAGCGACCTGTTTGAAGTGTGTTTGTTCAGGATGTGCAGCGGAAGGCCAATTGCATGATGAACCGGCCTTCTTCTGTCGGTACCGGCTTAGGCATGCCGCCAAGGTTGTAAACTGAGTTGAGTTCGCAATCGTCCGGAAACTCGGATACGAAACTGAGAATGCCTTTCGCCCTGGTTAACACCGGCTCCGGATCATTCTGCGCGGACACCAGAATCAGCATTACATTGTCGTCAGCTCCAAGGTCGGCAAATCTGCCGCTGCCGCCGTCAGGCTGAATAACGGCATATTGCTGCGTGCGTGAATCCGGCTCTTCTGTCCACGTCAGGTACTGAACAGTGAAATCATCCAGCAGGCCGACGCGGCTCAGATAACGCTCAAATGCCTCGTGTATCATATGTGCATCTCCTGATGCATGGCTGCTTCAATCTCATCGCGACCCTCTTCAAATCCCAGCGTAAGGAACTCTTTTCGCGCAGTCGCACGCCGGAATGTCTGCTTAACTTTCGGGTCATGAACAAATACCGCGTAGTTCGCAGAATACCCGACGCGGCCGGTAACGCGGGTGCCGTTCACTGTGATTTCACGGAACTGAGAGTTGATAAGTGTTGATGTGTCGATAGGCGTGAACAGCGTGGCCTGAGCACCACCAATCAGCATCGCCGCCTGTATTGCGCGGGTAACTTTTCGACCAGTGATATTGCCGACCAGAGCATTGAGATTGGCACTGGCCTCTGCGATACCTCTTATTTTCGCCGCCATATCACACCGCCGTTATCAGGGTGTAGTCGTCCGCTATGTGCTCGAATACGTCCTCATCACGCTTGATGAATTTGATTTCGTCAGCACCGGCAGAAACCGGATCACCTGAGTGCTTTCCGATAGCGATAAAATCACCTTTCTTCGCATCGGCGTACTCAGTCCAGAACACCAGTTTGATAGCGATTTCAGAGCCGATATCAATCTTTCCGCCCTTAAGCTCACTACCATAGCCACACAGGAAATGAACCGGGTCCGAGAATGCTGGCTTTCCGTATTTGTCTTTCCCGGCAAGCCGCCAAAGCGTAGCCCATGAGGTATAAGCCCAGTTTGCCAATGAACTCATTGATACCCCCCGACCACACCGAAGAATCCGACCGTTTTGCTCGACAGCGGCAAATCAGAAAGACACCCGGCGCTGTCCCATGAGCGGATCTGGTTCAGCAGATAATCAGTACCGGCAGAATCATATGCGAAAGAACGAGACGCCCCGTTAGGAGCGCTCTGTGATGATATCTTTCGTGCGCCAGACAGCGAGGCCAACCGGACAGCGGTGTAAATCAGCAGCAGTTTCTGCGTTGTTTCGTCGTAGTTGGCTTCGAGGCATCCGGACTTTGCATTAACCTGACTCAGTAACAGCGACAGCACAGAATCAGGCAATGTAAACCCGAGTTCCGCAATCATCGGCTTTACGTCATCAAGAGTTATCTGCATTATTTTTTACCGTTAGGTTTGCCCTTTGGCTGTTCAGGCTGTTCAGGCTGTTCAGGCTGTTCAGGCTGTTCAGGCTGTTCAGAATCGTCGTTACCAGGCGATGCTACTTCAATATCACCCGATGCGATAATCTCAACCAGACCAGCCTTTTCCCATTCTTTCGCGCTTTCATCTGACATTGTCAGTTGGCTACCGGCTTCCACAGGCTGGAAACCGGCACCGGCGAAGAAGTTATTTGAAACTACTTTTACCAGTGCCATAAATCCACCTTATGCGCCTTTCGCGTGAACGACTGAGAAGTGACCGCTGATGTCCTGCTTAACCATCAGACCGGCAGCGCCCCATGTGCGCCATACGTAATCAGAGTTATAGAACTGACGCGGGTCTGCGACAGTACCGAACGCCTGACCGACAATCGGAGCGATAACACCGGCACCCAGCGGAACGATCAGCATTTCATTGCCTTTCAGCTCGTAATCTTCTTTGATATCTTTGATGCCGGTGATTTTCTTCACCTCTTCCAGGATGGTGCGGGTCTGGTTAACGTCGAAATACACGCTTTCCCAGTTTGACAAGATTTCACCTGACACATACCAGGTTTGCTCACCGTATTGCAGGTTTTGCAGTTTCAGCACGTCACGCAGCTTGATGATTTCTGCGCGGATCACCTTGCCGTCCTGCTCAGTGGCAAAGTTAACCGTCAGTGTCACCTGTGCTACGCGCTCATCAGCACGAAGACCTTTCCATGATTTGCCATCAAACTTGATGAAATTACCTTCGGAATCACGGAACCCGTTCCAGATAAAGTCAACGTATTTGCGGCGGACAGTATCAACAGAATCAGACTGCGCATCGGACAAAGAGGCCAGCGCGGAACCTTTTGCAAAGATCGGGTCACGGAAGCCGAACTTAAAGCCGGTATCGTGAATCGGCACCATCGTACCGTCAAAGGTGAAAGCGCCAGCATCCAGCAACGCACCGATCTGGCCGGACATTGACGTATGAGCCACACCGCCACTGCCTTTACGGGCGTATTCATACACGGATTCTTCCAGACGCACTGAGCGGGAAAGTCCCATCAGGTCATTCAGCAGGGTGAACTCAGTGGTTGGCTGAAACTCAGACAGGACAGTCTGGTCATATGCTTTGTACAGGCGGCGGATGTCATCAACTGCGTTAGCGGCGTCAACTCTGATTGCGCCATTACCGCGTGAATTGGCGCGGATAATGAACTCAGCAACTGCCTGTGCGGATGCGTCACGGGCAATCTGCAATTCACCGAACTGAGCCGTGTTTGCTTCGAGATTGCCGGTTTCGGTCGCTTTTTTGGTTGAAAAATAAAACATTCAGTTCTCCTTACTTGAACACAACGCGAACCAGCTCACCCGCCTTAGCGGTCAGTGCTGAATCTTCTTCGACATAGGCGAATACAACTTCACCTTCCGCAGCGGTGGCCGCTGTGATCTGGCCGTTGGCAACAATCACCGGCTGGCCTTTTTTGTACGTACCGGCAGCAGCGCGGACGTTCAGGAATAATCCCTGCAATGGCTGGATTGCCACCACCCAATCACCAGCCTTCAGGTCGTCATCTACACCTTTGCAGCGCAGATAATCCATGTTTGCCACGTACAGGATCGCCGACTCTTTACCATCAACGGAGGCTTTGAACTCGCCACCATCAAAGAACCCGATAGTGCCCGGCTTGGTGTCTGCCGCTGCCGCACCCTCACGATTTAACAGCGGGTTAGGAAAAATACCGCCCGCATGGATAACGCGTTTTGTTTTGTTCGCCATTTCGTTTTACTCCGGCATTTCTGATACTGAGGTGGAAGAGTTATGCTGAGAATGGAACGAGCCATTCAGCCCCTGAACCGGTGCACACTGCGCATACAGCTCTTTCAACGGGTCGCCGTCCAGCGCATTCACGGCTGTTTCCGTGAAGCCGAATTTGGCTTTAACTGCTTCGCGCATGGCTGACTTTTCTTTGTCAGCGTTTGCGTTTAACTGGCTTTTAAGTGCGCTGATTTCATCAGTGAGCGGCTTGAGTGCGGCATTCACTGCTGCGGTGACGTCATCTGTGTTAGTGGCCTTGTCTTTGGCCTCTTTCTCTGCTTTCTCACGCGCCGCTTTCTCTTCCGGCGTTTCTTCGCCTTTTGATTCATTGGCGATCATCTGGTTGTACGCATCCATCAGCTCAGCATCGGATTTACCATCTGTGTCGATGCCTTTTGCCTTCAGCGCGTTTGTGATGAGTTGTTTCATCGGGTCGTTTTCCTTATTGGTTTTTACTTCGTACTCTGTTGGCTTGCGCACAACTTCAATGGGCTCACCGACAAGATCAGCTTCGCCGTTGTCGTCAATGAGGTACTTTTGCTGGTAGGTTTTTCCGGATTTGTAGTAGATGAATTTGTCAGGCCAGACTGTTTCCGGATAAGGCCAGTCGTCACCTGATGATTGCTCTCTCATGGCATCTCGCAGTGCTTTATGGATATCCTCGAAAGAGAAATTTGAACCGTTGGTGAAGAAGAATTTCACCTGACTGAAAATATCCGCCTTCGTGCAGTTCGCCGCATCAACCAGGCTGGCATTTTCGATATCGCATTTCTGCCCGTCAGCATTAACGAACATCCCGACACCATCATCAGGAGTGGCCGCGCCGGGCTCACTCGCCGGAAGAATGGCGATATGATCAAAGTGCATGTTCCTGGCTACCCATGTGTACGGTTTGCCCTTCGACTTGCCTTTGTTCTGCTCGCGCTGTAACAGTAATCCGGTTGATACGTGGATCGGGTCTGTGCTGTTACCGGCAATGATGTCATCCACACGGGCAAGGAACTCTTTGCCTTTCTCAGTGGCATCAGCAAACCGACGGTTGACCTTCACGTCCATGACGACTCTTTCACCATCTTTGCGGACATTCTCAGCCCATGCGCCGATGTGAAACTGATTTACTGCTCTCGGCGTGTCAGCCGATACGTAATCTGTGCCGATTTTGGGATGCCCGTACGGGCACTGCCGCCCCTCCATCGACTGAAAGCTTTTGTTAATTTCGCTGGCCGGATACAGCCCCCCGTTCATCACAACGTCATCAACAACAGGAACAACGCCGCGAATGACGATATGCTCGTCACCGTCGATGGTTTCAGTTGCGATATTGGAGGAGTTGATAGCCAGCGATTTAACATGAATACCCGAAAGCTTCATGTGGTGGCCTCTTTGGTTATGAATCTTCGTCTGTTGACCAGGCTTTCCGTTCTGCTGTCAGCCGGTCAGTAATGCCTTTGTTGTAAATCGTCCCGTCGTCATTCAGTAATACCGGCTGTGTCGCGCAGTAGCAGTTAAACCGGTTGCCGCCGTCAGCGTAGAACGACTCAACCTCCTCGACAGTGAACACTTTGCCGTGTCGTGCAGCATGCCAGCTGCGTGTCGTCGGCTTCAGTGCAGATAACCACAACAGGCCGGTGCGCAGCCCTAATCTCTCACTCGCCCATGTGGTTTCATTCCAGTTTGCACGGCGTAACGCGCCTACCTGCTCTGTCTGAGCTATGCGCTTTGCATTGCTCATTGAGACATCCAGCCGCTGACTAACGATTCTGGCTGTTTCTCTCGGATTAACACCTCTGGCTATCGATGTGCCTATGATGTTCGACAGATCGGCGCGGGCGGCATCAGAAATACCTTTCCAGTCGCTGAACGTTGAGATAAACGCTGCGGCTATCTGGTTCTGGTATGCAGGCTGCGACATCAGGTAAGTGAGCGTGGTCTGTGATGCATACACCTCTGACTGTAACGACAGGTTGGTATATGCATTCAGTGTGCCGCGGTCATACTCAGCTGCGACATGGCTGAACGCCCACAGGTTTTCATTTCCGCCCTCAAGCAGATATTCATCCAGAATGGATTGCAGCCGCTCAAGGAACCGTGCGTACTCATCAGGACGCCCAGCCAGGTCATACAAATAAACACCCGCGTTAACCCTGATAAGCGAATCTGGTTCGTTCTGTGCGTTTTTAGCGATGATATAGCTGTAGAGTGAGTTCTGGTTTCGCTCTCTGCCGGTGAATGACAGATCGAACAGTTGGCGGAGTGATTTTTTCAGTCCGTGATACCGGTTTTCAATATCGCGGTACATCTTTCTGACAGGCTTTCCTGACTGTGTCGGGTCCGCCTTATTCCCCGGTATTATCGGAGACCCTGTTTTCTGGTTCGTTATCATCAGTTAACGGATCTCCTTTGGGGCCGGTTTCCGGTGGATCAGTACTTTCAAACTCGGTCAGAGTCGGATATTCCCCCAGCGCCCTGATTTCGTTCTCCTGGAATACCGAATGACCGAATGCCTGCTGTGTTTTAACAGCGACATCGGCAGCTTTGTTCATCGAGTCGATTTTCTCAGCCTTACTCGGTGCCAGTAAATCAGACCAACTGACGGTGATTTCCTCTCTTGGCTCGATAATGCCGAGCGCCCAGAATCGTGATACCACGGACTCAATCACTGATTTCAGAAATCCTGTGCGCCGTGACATGCACGTTTTCGCCCAATCCTTCATGTCCTCTGTTGATGCCCGTTCACCGGTAATCTGACCTATAAGCACCTTAACCGGCATATTGATTGAGGCAGCGAATTCAGCCAGTGCGGTACGCCATGTTGGTTCAGGATCAGCCGGTGCAACGGAAAGCACACTTGCCGTTCCTTCCTGCATCATCACTGATGCGTCAATGCTCTCGTTCAGCCTGCGAACCTGATCATCAAGTGCATCGGCCAGGCCATCCATATTGGTGCCTAATGCCTCCGCCAGGCGCTGGAAGTCGGTTTCTTTGCTGAACGCATAGTTGAGCTGACGACTGGCGTTTTTCAGGAATCCTTCAGCGCTGCCGCCCGATACCTTTTCAGCATCAATGAGTTTGTTGTAGCCTTTCCTCAGTAACGGGGTACCGGATGTTAATTTTCCGTCTGCCGCCCCTTCAGCAAGGATGATTACGCGATCAGGGTGAATATCAATAATCCGCCCCGGAGAGCCATCTGATTCCTTACCGACATGCAATTCTGTAAATGAGTACAGAGCAGGATAGCCGTAATCTTCACTAGTCTGGTCTTCATTCCAGAGCCTCACATCAAGCTGCTCTTCCCACGCGGGGATCATGCGAATAATGGCTTTATCTTTCAGGCGGGAAACCACGGCTCTGTCTACCGGTTCATCCCATTTGCGACCATCGCGCAACTGAATAATCAGACCTGAATACCGGCCAACCAGATTGCGCTTGTCGGCCTCTTTGATTTGCTCCCAGTGCGATTTAAGCAACTTGTTCAGTTTGTTATCCCAATCAGTAGACCCATCCTGGTCTGCTTCTTCGTCACCTTCGAATATTTCAGGAACATCAATCCAGCAGCCGGAGATATACCGGTCTACCGCTGCACCGCCCAAAGCGTTACGGTCATAGGCGGCGTAAAAGTCATTAAACGTCAGCACTTCCGGATAACCGAACTCACGCCAGATGCGCGGTCGCTTTGTGTTTCCGGTTCCGGTGCCACCGGTTGCGTATGTCATTCTGGCTCTTGCTACCGCACTGATAGCGTTATTCACCGCCAATGACAGCCTGTCTCTGTTTACTTCCATTGTTGCCCTCATTAACGTTTACGAACCAGCATGCCGGAGTGAGATTTCTTATTACGGCGACTGACCGCGAAATAACGGAATCCGTCAGCATCGTGTGATGTGTAGTCGTGAAGTGGTTTATCTTTCCAGCACCCGCGTTTGTCATCCCACTCTTTCCGGTACGCCTCAAGGTGAGTGATGCCTTCGCCGCATTTGTTCTCGTCGAATACACAGAGCGGCAGGATTTCACGCACTGCCTCAATACCCTCATCAACGGATAGCTTCGGCACTACTTCGAAACGTATTGAATAAATCTGCCCGTCAATTTCGTACCCTTCCCGCGCCAGCTCCCGGCGTGATTTCGCATCAGAGCCGAACTCGCGGTTATCGATATCATGTGGCCCGTTATGGCTGGCATAGTCATAGCCTTTATCTTTCAGCACCTTCATGTAGTGCCGCAGACCCTCACCACTGTTTGAGTAGTGATCTACAATGTGAAATTCTTCACCAACTTCACGAACAAACCAGATTGAAGTGGAGTCACCCACACCGATATCCCAGTACGTATGCACCGGCAGGTGTGAGTTATCAGGGATTTCGCCAATGCGTTTATTCTCGTACAGCCAGCGGAATTGCTTGGCGTAATACGCACCATCCACAGACTGCTGAAATGCCTCTGACGGTATCGACGGGTATTCCCTCTTCATATCGTCGCCGAGTGTTTTTTCTTTGGCGTAGTACCAGGCTTTCTGCCGGTCGTTGAGCGTAATTCCGTACTTGCCGGATAGCTCAGCAAAATAATCAGACAGGCGTTGCGGAAGTTGCTCAACAGGGTCGATTGCGTACTGCGGATTCTTCCACCAGGAGAAGAAGAAAAACTTCCAGTCCAGCGGAGATAATGATTTGCCCTGCATCAGTGCTTTTTCTGCCAACTGGCAGTAGTCAAAGAAATAACCGGCCCGCCCTTCTGCCGTGCTCTCAATCGTCGTAAAGCATTCCGTTGATACCGCCTCAAACGCCCCTGTAACAATCTCACGGGCTTTCTCTGGTTGCTTGGCGCATATCTTACCGAACTCCGATACGTGCAGGTAGCGCAGCGTACCGCCACGAAACGACACGGACACAGTCACCGAGCCGCCTTTGCTGAACACCAGTTCACCGGCGGAGTCATTACTCGCGGGATTGGCTGCTTTGATTTCGTCCGGCAGGCGCTCGTAGGCGTATTTGATTTTCTCCCGGAACAGGCGTTTTGCATCCGGCAGGGTGTGTGCAATCAGTGCGCACTTAGCCGATTCAAATATGGCCGCGTCAAGCTGGATGATGCAGACCTCAGTCGTGAATCCAAGTTGACGGGCTTTCAAGATGATATTGCGGTTGTGGATGCCTTCGAAATATTCCGTTTGCTCAGGCGTCATTTTAAAGCGAACCGGGCGACCTTCTTTATCGGTGATCCAGTACAGATTATTCAGACGCCATTGCTTATTACGCAGTAACGCTAAATGCTCTGGCTTCATGTTATTTGCTCGATAGTTCGTCCATCAGGTCGGATAGCTGGCTGGCTGTTTTATTCGGCTGCATGTCATCAAGGCCATACGCCTGACGCTCAAGGCCGATAAGGTTCTTCAGTGTTTCACTCAGCGCTTTAGCTGACTTCACGCGTTCAGGCAGTGAGATAACAGCATGGTAAAGCTCGTTCAGCTTGTCTCGCCCATTATCATCTGGCTCAATCATCAGCTCGCCGAGTTTCTCCAGTGCGGCCACATCGGCACACTCTGCGCTCAGCTCGTCAAACAGCACGTTAGCCAATTCACGCGCCCGCCGGATATTGCCGCGATGCTCCATTCGAACATTGGTTATTACCTCTGCGGTAGCTTCGATAAGTACGCGTTCCGATAGCGCCGTTTCACTGCGTACCTGCCTGCGTACCTCCTGCTTGCGTACCATGTCATCAGACCTGGCTTTTATCTTCGCATTCAGGTCACGCGACCAATCGTCACGTTTTGCTCTCTTTCTTATCGCCCCTTCGGATATGTCATGCTGTGAGGCAATTTCACGGAGTGACATCACGCCAGCTCTGTAAGCCGACTCGATGGCCTCCCAGTCTGGTCTTTTAGCCATTCCTACTCCTTACTCTTTTCCTCAACCACCGGAATGTATCTGATGTCGCTGATTTCATCCGGTGCGATATATGTCCATGAGCCATCCAGACCAGAAATACCAATCAGTCCGTTAGTAATGCGCGGCTCTTTCGTTGCCATCAATCCGTGATATGTCGTGCCGTCCTTTTTGGTTGCTGTGACTTCGTATTTTTCAGTCATGTCCACCTCAGTTGATTGATGTTCACCATTTCTTCCACCACGGCAGGTGTCGCCGCATATGAGGGTGTCTTTATCCCGGTGTTACCGATTATTCTGGATGTCCACACGCTAGCTGTGAGGAGTGGCACAGGTCGTGGCTAATGTGGCAGATGAGATCGGCGGCTCGTAGGTAATAAAAAAGACCGCTGTGCGGTCTATTCCGTGAACGATTGTTTTTCTTTGACGAGGCTCCGAATGCGGAGCTTCATCAGATTACTGGTGCGCCTCCATCAGAGAAACCATATCCGGATCCATCTGCGCAATGATATTTGCTCGGGTATCTGTCAGCGACTTCTTCCGTCCGCCAACGCCCCAGCTATTCATTCTGCGGGCGCAGTGGCTAATCTCCTGCTTTTCAGTGGCAATCAGCAGGTCAAGGCGGTTAAGCATGGTCATGTTCGACAGCCCGTTAAGTGTCGCTTCGCGGAATGTCTCATACACACTGATTTCAAACTCAGGCTTAATCCATGCTGCATAGCGTATCGCCAATAATTCAGCAGCCCATACGCCTTGCTCATTACCACCGTTAACTACCTTAAGTGATTGATTTCCTTTCAGAGGACTTTTTTGTCCTCTGGCATCGAGAGCAGAAACAAAGCGCTTAACTCCGGCGCTCCGGATAAACTTACTTGGCCTTTGTGACTCATTTGCCTCGCCTTTGAGAACTGCCGCAGCGTGTAAATCATTCAGGCTGTAACGCCCTTCGCTATCAACACGAACGGACACGCCGTTCACAATAACTTTTGGATATTGCATGATGTCTACCTTACTTAGTAATGAATCCTGCCACATAGGAGATCAGCCCACCAAAGCGACATCAGCTATAACTGATCGCCTCAGGACTCATTCCTAAATATTGGCTTGGTGTTTAAAGATGTGTGCATGTGGTGCACAGGGTGAAATGCGAGAGATGCGCAACCATCATCACGCATCACTGCGTTACTTTGGTCACTTCCGTCTGTTCCGGCATGTCAAGATAGTTTGGATCACCTCACTTATTTGCGAAGAATCCATTAAAAAGCCCCGCTATTTAGCGAGGCGCTGTTGCCGACCGGATTAAGTCGATGAAGTCCTGACAAAACTCAAGGCGGTGTCCGTGATCGTCCACGAAGTTATATTTATTGAAATGCTCTACTATCTCCTCGGGACTTTTCCCGATGATAGGAGATTTAGAAATTGAATCGTGTTCCTGTTTCATCTTCAAACCTTCGTTCAGTTGGTTATGATCCTGCCACTCACGTGCTGGAAATTGAGTTCCACAGTAGTGGCATCTATCAGTACTCCGGTGTACCTCCGCATATTCACAGCGGGTTAATGAACGCGTCATCAAAAGGCCAGTATTTTGATGCTCACATTAAAAAAGCCGGATACCCTTATCGCAAGGTGGGGTGATTAGTTAAAGCGGGGCTAGCCTCGCTTTTTCATTTCAGGCACTGAGTCTTTATGTAGTCCTGCAAATACAGGGTCTGCTTTTCGTTCTCAGCCATCATTTCTCTGAGACGCCAATAATCCTGTTCAGTTGCTTCACTAAGTCGTGGGGCGGTTTCATTGCTTCCGCTTTCGGCGGTATCGGCTCCGGCCTTTGGACACTCGGCTTTGATGTACACCCGCTTGTTGCCAGACTTAACAGCATCACGCAGGTTATCAATTTCAGTTTTGGCATTGGTTAACTCCTGCGTATACATGGTGTCGAGTTCGTGAAGTGACTGAATGCGGTATTTGTAGTCTTTGTTGATGGCGACCTGCTCAGCAAACTGAGAGGACAGCAGCTGATAATTATCTTTCAGACCACCATACAGGTGCAGGGTAAGTAGCAGACCAATGACCAGCACCACACAGATACCAGTCAGTGCTTTTGTCAGCCAGTCCATATCATGACTCTTTTACTGACAGCGCAGCATTGCCAACCGGCAATGGGCGATTATCTACCGGCTCTCCAGATGGCCACCGGTAACCAGTAACACGGTCAGTACCGAATGCTTTGATATTTACCGCGTCGGACTGATTGCCGCCCAGCACCATCAACTGACCTGATTCTGTCTTACCGACCACGAAGCCAACATGACCGCCGCCGGTACGGGAAAACGTCACAATGCAACCGTATGCAGGCTGTGTCAGCATTTTCCCGAACGCCAGATATGAGCGGGAAGAATCAGAGCGGGTAGAACGAATACCGGCGCGCTCCAGGCAGGCATTCACAAACCCGGCACACCACGGCACTTTACGCGCAGTGCCAACCAGTCCGCGCAGTTTGCTGTCAATCCACATCTGGTCTACAGCTGCGGAACCTGCTGCTGTGTGTTCTGATACGCCGATTTCTTTCTGGGCTTCAGTAATCCATTTTGGTTCAGTCATCACTCACTCCCGCCTTGCCTTTGATTATTTTGCTCAGCGCATCCACACCGATATACCCAATGAATACACTGGTCAGATACGCCAAATCAGGATTAAGGCCGAGTAGCGCCAGCAAGTCCTTCACGAACCACGCGAAGATTGCACACATCAGCCCGTCAAAAATGGTCTTCTTCCATCCTCCGCCGTTATAGCGACCACGAAGGATAGCCACCGACCCAGCGAGAGCGGCAAATATGCCCTGGTCTTTGTACTGAGACAGATACATCAGTACCTGATCCCAAACGTCTGGGTTTTCTTTCATTTTCATGGCTTACCTCCTGACGGAGGGTATTAGAAGTTAATAGGGTGCCGCGCACAGTATCTCTGCGCTGATTACGTTTGTTTGTTCAGGATTCTGTGGCGGCGTATTGGTGCCCCGAGGCCGGATTCGAACCGACAACCCATCGGTTATGAGCCGAGCGCTCTACCGTTGGGCTACTGGGGCGTATATGAAAAAAGGCCGCACAGGGCAACCTTTAGTATCAGTTGTTCGGAATAACCGAACATGTGAACTATCCGGAATTTCCGGAGAGTTAAACCTGTAAGTAACTCTTACAAGTTGCAGATATGAAAAAGCCCTCCGGAGAGGGCTCTGTTTTATTAAAGATAACTATGGGGTGACCCGTCGTAATCGTTAATCCTAAGCAAATTATATCGACCTCTCAGCCGATGCGGTTCGAGTCCCAGCCCTGCGGCGAAGTGACGAACTAGGCGGCATCGATAACAGGAGCCGCCTCTTTTACCCTGTTACCTGCTCTTGCTTTAACTGCCCGAGCATATCACAAATATACACATCAATAACTTTTTTTCAAGTTATTTTTGATATATTTTCTGAAAAATCTCCTTTTGTTACACGCTCTTTGGCTATTTCATCCTGCATAACCATGTAGACCTTTGCATTAAATAAACTAATGCACCACCTAACCCGATCTGTGCATTGTTTTATCGTTAGCCACGGAGCTATTCTTTCCTGCATATAATTTGCGAGATTTTGCATTGTTTCTCTGTGAAGATAGTAATCAGTAGCGATTACATATACGGGATTGGTTTTATCGAAGGCTTTCAATATTGATTTTTCGACAAAGTCAGCTTCATCTACATCGTTGGCGCGCTGGAACATGTTGCTGAGTGATTGTTTAGGAAATAATATTGATTGCGCCTTCTTCAGTAATTCCTCTCCCTTATATCCAAGTTTTCGAAGAGAGTTAAAGGCATCGGTAAACCTATCCAGATTTTCCACAGACCAGCCCGTTAAAAATCGCCATACACCACCACATCCTCCATAGCCAGGGCTATCACTACCCCGCATTTCATCAGCCCACACGGTGATAATGGCTCTGACCCACCGGTCTTGCGCCGGAGTTAATTTCCGCGCCTTCCCGAGGTGAGATTTTCTTGGTGAATTAGCAACTGCCGTATAAGAAACACTATCTCTCATTTCTCTTTCCCCTGGTTGCCTTTCATCTTGGATTTGGTCATCAGCACGCCGTTGTAGATAACGCGCATTTCACACCGGGTATCGCGGTGAAACTTCCTGACGGTGTTCCGGTTTATTTCCAGCTCTCTCGCCAGTGCAGTCATGTTTCCGTGGTGCTTAACCAGCATTTCCGGTATCGATGTGATCTCAGGTTTCATCCCCTATCTCCCATATCGTGACATCCAGTGACCCGCCACTTACCCTTTCACCACGACTGATCCGCATATCATCAATCTGGCTGTCGTCCTTCCAGAAACCGGCGTGAGTTAGCGAATCGAAAACAGCCTTTGGCAGGTTATCGAGGTCTCTCTGTCGTTTGTCCGGTGGATTTGCTGTGATGCTGATTCTGATGCGGGATGTGGTGCTGATATCGAGGTTTTGCTGTCTGATTAACTCTGTGATGTGTTGCCGGTATCTGGTTCCTTTCTCTGCGATGTAGTGCCGACCTCTGGCGTGTCGCCAGTACGTGTTTAGCGATGGCGGATACGGCAACTTAAGGTGATATTGGTTCATACCGATATTTTCCCCTCTGCCAGCAGCTGCGCCTGAGTCCGGATAACGCCCTCAAGGTGACACTGTTTTGCATACTCAGTGTCTGTTAGGCGTGTGCGTCGATCTGTTTCGTCATGGCACGCACTGCACGCCCATGCGCCAAAAATATCCGGTGACTTAATTCCGGTACCGCACAATCCAGGCATCCGATAGTGAGCCAGCACCACCGTTTCAGAATTTCCGTTACACACTCCCGGAATTCGGATCTGGCACTCTCTGCCGCGCGCTTCTTTTCGTAAATTCGCCATAATCACCACCAGTATTCATAGATGCCGAGTGCAATAACAAATATCACCCAACTCAGAGTGAACGGATTACTCAGATATCCCAGGATGCGTTTAATCATCACCATCTCCTTTTTTCTTCTCGACCACTTCCAGATGCGGGCATTCATTGGCGCATTGGTCACAGACATAAACTTCATCGTCGGCCAGTTCTTTACTGCACAGTTGGCATTCCACAGCGCACCTCCCGCAGCAACGAATCAAAACGCTTTAAGAATGCGCTGCCCATCCTTTTCACATTGGCTTTTTTCACCACTTTTCCACCGGTGAAATTCAGCTTCGGATATTTATCGAAAACATCATCATCCGGCTCAAATGCGAACCGCCCCATCCCTCGCCATGATTCCAGTTTTTCATTTGCCATCGGGTCAATAACATAAATCCCTTTATTAAGAACCTTCGGTAATTTATGAATAATTCCCATCCTCACCATTTCAGCGATTTTTGCTCTTGCGGTGACGTCAGCGTAGCCGGTGTCATCAGCAACATCCTGAGACGTAAAAGATTTTTTGTTGCGGAAAACACTGATGATGAAATCAAATTGCATATACATATTGTTTGTCATCGCCACATCCTGTTAACCATTGCTCGTGGTGTTGGTTTCAGATATTTGACTACCGGCAGATACACGGTAACGTCGAAATACTGAGGGTTGATATTCAGTGACTTAACCGGGTTATATCCTTTGCTCCTGTAGTAAGCACAGAGGTTATCGGCTTCGTCATTGGTGAGAAGCTGGTGTATGTGAGGTTCTTTCATGCGTCCTGCTCCCTTTTGAGTTTCATGTACTCCGAATCCTCCGGCGTGGTCAGTATTAAACCGAACTGTGCAGCCCATGATTCGATTTGCTGAAGAAAGTAATGCATATCCCCTTTATCCAGTTTTGAAGTGCGCCTGAGCGTCTCACGCTGCGTTTTCTCGCCGGTGATGACATCGGTGTACTCAGTGGTTTCAAATCCGAGGTATGTCGCCTTCAGGCTTTCTTTCACCCATGCTTCAGTGCAAAACGGCCGGCCGGCACGAATCAGATAATCGCTGATTTCTTTGTACCAGACATGGCTGAGTGCATTTTGTGAAAGGCTTCGTTTCAGGCGGTAGGGTTTTGCGGTGATACTTAACTTCGGGTGGGTATTCAGTAGTGATTTTAGTTGCTCGTAAAACAGTTTTTTGTTGGATTCATGCAGGCAGAAATTTTCCACATTACCTCCTACTCCTTCGTTATATGTTTATGGTGCATGACCTTCAGCATCTGGTGCTGCTCAATCAATCTTCCAATCATGGCAACAACAATATCGCCCTTCTGTGCATTAGTCGCTGTTTCGTACCGTTGCAATAAGGTAAATTCTGGTCTATCTGAATTGCCGAGTATTATTGAAATATCATTTAATAATGGAGTTAATTTATTCATGGGTATGCTCTCATTTGATATGACCTGTCCACATTGTTTGCGTGAAAAAGCTGTACTTACTGCAATTAATGAAGTTCGTCGTGACGAACAATTGGATTTGATAGATATTACTTTTAAATGTCGCAGTTGTTTAAAAGTTGGTGTAGCTGTCGTGAATACCTTTGGAAATCCGGAGCCCCTTAGTTTCGCCGCCAAGAGTCTATTTGGCATAACTATTCCTTCTAATTCATATGGATATAAAATAGAAGAGGTAATCCCAGCACCAAAAGTTAGTAGTGCGCCAGATGAAACTCCGGAAAGAGCAGCCAAATTTTTCATTGAATCAAAAGACGATTATCAGCGTGGCAGGTACGAAACATCTGTAATGAATTGCCGCAAAGTAATCGATATAGCCACCAAAGTTCTGATGGGTGATGAAGCCGGAAGTGAGCCACTATCAAAACGAATATCCATGCTTCACGGTAAAGGGAAAATCACCGAACAAATGAAAGATTGGGCGCACATTGTGAGGATTGACTCCAACGGTGCTGTTCATTCAGACGAAGAATTTACCAAAGAAGAAGCTGAGCAAATATTAGGATTTACTGAAGTATTCCTGATGTATTCATTCACCCTGCCAGCGATGATTGAGAAACGTCGTTCTGACTCTAAATGATCAGATGGCGGAGACTAATAAACTGGTTTCCGCTGCTTTTCATCACTCCTCCGGTGGTTGTGGCGGCATGCACCAGTGGGTAATCTCATTTTCGATAAGATGTCCGTGGTGATAGAACAACTGCGTTTTATGGCTGTAGTGGCCGCTGATTACTTCTTCAAGGTCTGCATCCCATAACAGGACACCACTGCGGTCTTCCGGCATTCTTTCCGAGCACTTAATCCATTTCATCTTCATCTCCTTTTGGCGGTGTCTGGTACGGCAATCTGCTGAGAACTCCGGCCATGTAGGCGCGGTATCTTTTCGCAATCTCACCATGTTTGTATTCATGACCGCCGAAAAAATTTATTTTCCGCTGCATCATGACCCACTCCGGCGTATAACCAAGTTCCCCCGCACACCACTTTTCAAAATCCGTTGGTTCCATAATCAGGATTCCTCACTCACCGATATCAACGCTATGCAATTTTCCGCCGCAGAACGGACAGAAATTGATGTGAATTCGACTACCGTTACCCTCGTCGTAATAAACTGCATCACCTAGGCTATCCCCAGTCATCGTGTCAATGGCTGTGTATTTGTAAATTCCTTTTACTTTGCCGGTCGGTGATTTACTTTTCGCCCTTTTGCGCATGAAGTCACACAGGTAGCTCGCGTATTTGGTTCCGTTGGATTCACATTTTTTCATAATCAAAAGTCCTTCTGTCTTGGGTTATGCCGTCCGCGTCCGGAATCCGAACTTGGCCTTTAATTCTGCGATATGCGCCAGTGCTTTTTCCTTTGGTACCGGAATATGCAGCTTAGGGATTTGCACACGCGGTGCCGGAATTTCTTCACCGGATCGGATTCTGGATGCCATCACCGCCAGTTCCTGAGCGCAGCGTTTTTTCAGCTCTGACTCAGTCAGGCCGGACGCACGACTCAGCGCGTGTAATTTTGTGACCATCCAGTAACAGGCGTTGTTTTGCCACGGATAATCCTCTGCCGTCCGGTACATGCTGCGGTTAGCACTGAACTTCATGATCATGTCGTAAAGCCCGTCCGCGTCCGGCAATCCAACGGCCACGCAGTCTGCCTGCTTGCACCACTGAACAAACTGACCCGGTGACGGAAGAAACGGTTTCTCCTGCTGCCTGGCAATCCGCATACCGGCGTTGATCTGCTCCACCGTCCGGATTCCGTTTTCAGCAAAGGCCAGAACCCACTGACGACGAAATTCGTTCAGGTCATCCTGTGTCTGGAAGTTTGCCATTGCGGCCGGGAATGTTGCTTTCAGCTGCCGGAACAGCTCGTTGAATACCTGAATGGCTTCCTGTGGAACTTTCTGTTGCGGTTTTGGTGCAGCTCCAGCCATTGACCGCAATGCGCCGGCATCACGCTGCTGAATGGCTGTGGTGAGTGATTTCATACTTTCAGCCCCTCCGCCCAATCGGTGTTATCGAAATCAAGATGCGGCCTGCCGGATGGCTTACCCTGCCCCTGCGTGTTCCGCTTGGCTTCCAGTTGAGTCCATTTCTCGCGAAGCTTTGCAGGGCTGAGGATATTGCTCTTCCAGAAACTGTCCTGGTTCGCGAATTTGAACATCTGGCAGATATCCGAATGCGTCCTGTTGTCCTGCTCGCGCATCAGCCGGACATCGTTAGCCCATCCTGACCAGTTAGGTGTTTTGGCAGACGGGCTGATTCTGGTGATGAGCTGGAATATCCACTGAGCGGCTTTCAGGTCGTCGTCAGTTCCCCACTTGTCACCTTTCGGTGAGCTGACTGCGGCCTCTGGTTTTGCTTTGCGGGGAGAAGATTTTGAAATTCTCGGACGATCATTAAATACGTTAGTATTTAATATATTATTATTGTTTATGGACAATCGTTGGACATCTGTTGGACAAACATCGCTGAGAGGTGCGTTTTTACTGGTGTTTGCGTTGGACATCTGTTGGACATCCGTTGGACAATTTTGAGACTGAAAATCGTCATATTTCACTATCGAAATCAGGCTGAATTTACGACCTTTCGACTCAATATTAATCATCCCTTTCGACTCAAAAGTGCGGAGTAAACTCTTCACTTTGTTGTCCGGAATGAACGTCTCGGATACTAGTGTCGGCCTGCCGGTGATCATCTGGCCGCGCCGGACAATCATCATGCCGATATCAGTGTTAACCTCCTCGTCAGTGTGATTTGCTTTCAGTATCAGATGCAGCCATAAATGGACTGCCTGAGAATCCCTGTATAGCCTGCTGTCCATGAATTGTCTGTGTATCAATGCAAACCCCTTGCCAGATTGCTCCGGCGTTACAGGCCGCTCCTCCGGCGCTCTGCCGGGGAACCGGTACACGTTATTTAATGCGGTATTCATGATCCGACCTCCTGCCCGGTTTCAGATAAAAATGCTCGGTACTCTTCCATAAGCAACCCCGCCTCGCCGTTCAGCTCCAATCCGGCATCAGCAACAGCCTGAATAAACTTTCTGGCTTTCACTGCGCTGAATTGCGGTAACGCCGCGCTGCGGGTCAGTTTCTTCTTACCGGCGGCTTTGGCTTTGCTCATCTGCTCGGTGGCAACTGCGGATGCCTGAGTGCCGTGTTCGCGGGATAATGCAACAGCTGTTGTCGCTGATACTTCGCCGGTACGAACCATTTCAATCAGGCCATCGCCACACGCCAGTAACTGAAGGTGGTGATCAACATCGGCCAGTGAGCGTTTCACTTTCTTCGCCACCTCTGCCGGTTCCCATCCCTGATTAATCAGCCGCTGATATGCCGCAGCTCTTTCCAGTGGAGATAATGCTTTCCCCTGTGAGCTGGTGATCATGAATGCGATACGGTCAGCATCCGAACCGACAAAATCCTTACACTCAATGCGCGGGATTTCGGTACCGGATTCGATAGCCATCAGCGCGCCGTAATAGCGGTGGTGACCGTCGATAATTTTGATGCCCTGCTCTGTCACCTGAACAGCAAGAGGCGGGATATATTCCCCCGCCACAAATGCGTCACGAAACTCAGCAACATGTTCCTGGTCGATTTCGCGGACGTTATATCCTGGCTCGACGTACAGCTCTGAAACCGGAACCAGATACGTTTTTTTGACCGTTGTCTCCGTACCGTTCTTATCTTTTGACTTGTAATGCAGCGATAAAGAACTCATAATTACTCCTGTATGTATGTTCAGTTAATGCGCCTCTGCTGCTCCAACAGCAGGGGCGTTTTCTTTTGTTCTCATCAGAGAAAGTTCGCCGATCTGTTTCCACAGAAACCGGTACTCTTCCTCGCTGATTTTCTTCTCGCCTGGCAAAACAAAATCGGTGATACCGGCTGCGGCCAATGTCTCGCATATCTCCGGTAACTTTTCTGTTCTGCGTAAGACTGTTGAATCGTGTACACCGAGCAGTTTTGCAACCACTGTCTGTGTGGTGCTTCTCAGTGCCTGATGAGCAGTTGCCATCAGATGATTTGACACAAACCGGTTAAACGATTTGCGTGGATTTGCATTTTCCATAATTCATAATGTCCTTATTGAGATACAGTTATTCGCTCACTTCCTGTGAGGTGTTGCTGTGTTGAAAAATGTTCCAGCACATATCCGGAACGGGCTAAATTGTGTAAAGAGCGGTGATTTTATTTTTATGCTGCATCTGCGCCGCAGATCAGCCAACTTGGGTCGCATTTCAGTGCAGTAGCAATTTCAACAATAAATCGCGGTCTTTTGATGAACCCTGATTCAATCTGTTGAATTGATTGCTGTTTTAATCCAACCATCTCAGCTAATTCTGACTGGGTAAGATTAAGCGCTACGCGACGAGTTTTAACTCTTTCCGATAGTGTACTCATCGTGCCTCCTTGACAAAGTTTCTTGTATTTAAAAACAAATTAGTTTGTTTGTCAATTACAGGTTTTCTTGTGACTATCGATAAGATATTTAAAGAGGTTTTTATGTCGATCTCAGAACGAGTCAAAAACAAGAGAACTGCTCTCGGATTAACACAGGCTGAGTTAGCCGAGCGAGCAGGAACTACACAGCAGTCAATAGAACAATTAGAAAGCGGTAAAACCAAGAGACCACGGTTTTTGCCGGAGTTAGCTGCGGCATTAAATTGCTCAGTTGATTGGTTAGTTACAGGAAATCAGGAGGATTCTATTCCTCCACAATCTGAGTGGGGAGCTGTTACGACGTGGGACAGCGGAACGCCACTTGAAGATGACGAGGTTGAAGTGCCATTTTTAAAAGACATTGAGTTGGCATGTGGCAATGGCAGTTTTATTAATGTTGATTATAACGGCTACAAATTAAGGTTTTCAAAATCCACCCTTAGAAGAATTGGTGCGCCTTCTGATGGGTCAACTATTGTCTGTTTCCCAGCTAAAGGCGATAGCATGGAGCCAGTTATACCTGATAAGGCAGCTGTAGCTATTGATATATCTAATAAAAAAATAATTGACGGGAAAGTTTACGCGATAGATCAGGATGGATTGAAGCGTTTGAAGATGCTTTATCGCAGACCAGGGAACAAACTTATTATTCGTAGTTATAACCGTGATGAATACGAAGATGAAGAAGCCGATGAAAATGAAGTCCAGATAGTTGGCAGAATGTTTTGGTATTCCGTACTTGATTATTGAGGTAAGTAATGGATAACTTTAAGGCAAGACTGAAAAATCATGTTGAGCATGTGAAACAGGTTGGACAGCATTGCTCTACTGAAGAGACGACAAAACAAGCTCTTATTCTGCCATTCTTGGATATTCTAGGGTTTAGCCCGTATGATCCACAGAAAGTAAAAGCCGAGTATGGCGCCGATTTCCCTGGTGCAAAAGCAAATGAAAGGGTCGATTATGCCCTGTTCTGCCAGGATGTTCCGGTGATGTTTATAGAGGCCAAAGGTTATTTTGAGAAATTAGACAACCATTGCCCTCAGTTATCTCGCTATTTCAACTCAACGCCCGAAGTTACTATTTCTGCCATTACAAACGGCCTTGAGTGGCGTTTTTTTACTGATCTAAAACAAAAGAACGTCATGGACCCGACTCCGTTCCTCCGGATTAGAATGGATGAAGTAAGTGATTCTGATGCTGGTCAGTTATTCCGATTCAGACATGACAAATTCAAACCAGAAGCATTGAGAACCTTAGCTGAAGAAAGTGTTTATTTATCTGCATTTACAAAAACAATCAGCTCAAGCCTGAGAGATGTGGACAGTGAGTTCGTAAGATATGTTGCCAGCAGATCTAATGTAGAAAGGCAGCTTAACCAGCGATTTATTGATTCTATTACCCCATTAGTTAAACAAGCAGTAGAACGCTCTGTTAGTGCAATGGTGGTGTCTGGCCTGTCTGGTAAGGGGCTCTCTATTGATGAGCCAACTGAGTTGACAGATCCAACAGAAACCAAGCAGGATAAAGAGTTTGAGAATATTATCGACCCAGATAACCCAAACATTATCACAACAAAAAACGAATTAGAGCTTTTCGAAAAAATCAAGGCAATAACCGGTTGTGAAGATATTCAATACAAGGATACCGAATCATATTTCGGGATATTGTATCAAGGAAAAACAAACAGATGGATCGTAAGGTATTACGACAAAAACAATGCTTTTATCCAGGTACCAATAGAAGTCACTGACATCCTTGCCAATGAAATAGCCAGAGCCGGATTAGAATTAACCAATGGCCGTATTTCTCTTGGGTGTCCAGAAGACATCCTCCGTATAACAGGGATCGTGCTTGACTCATTTGAATACGTTAAAAATGATGAGAATTTCATCCGTAAAAAACAAAGTTAACCACCAATCCTCCCACTCTACAGCCCTCTTCTGAGGGCTTTTTTATGCCCACCGCCAAGAACACACTATAAATCCGCGTGACCAGCATCACTAAAACAAAAATTACAAAAAATAATACATCATAAAAAACAAGCAAATACAAAATAAACACCCTTAAAATACAAATTAATACAAGTTTACCTGTTTACAAGAGAACAAGAATTCTTGTATATTACAAACATCAACGGCACGGAGCCAAAGATAAAACGGACTTAGCTCTTTTACAATCAGGAACCTGATCTGAATAAGTGTCAGATCACCACTGAGTGGTTTTTGGGGTGCGGTAGCTCGCTGTGAATCGGAAGTGAACTATTCGCGATAGTCATTACGGTTGCAATACGTCATCAAGTGCCTGCTGAGTGCGCACGATGCAAGCAAACTGATAACCAAAGCTTAGGGCGCCATGTGTGAAGCATGGAGGTAGCAAGTAGATTGCCCGCACCACCAAAAATTACTCAGGAGGCAATATGGCAACAATTACTGTTATTCCAAAGAAAGACAACGCGAAGAACCGCCGGTTAGCAAAGCAAATGGCGTTCTGGGACAGAAAGCGTGAGGAGTATGCAGCGAAGCCTAAAAGCCGCTCAGTGGAGGAGATTTTTGATTCAGTATTTGCGCCAGCGAAAGAAGAACGTCCGGTGCTGACACTGAAACCAACACAGTATTACCCATCCGGTGATAACTGTTGCCTGCCTAAAGTGGCAATTTTCAGCGGAGTTAAGGTCAAGCAGCCGAAAGGTGATTTCGGGATTACAGTGCGAGCATGACCTGATGGGTTGTGTGAGCGCAGATACTAATTATAGCCCATTCGGTGAGTGGGCTATGGTGAGTTAATAACAGTCAGTATTGGGATTGGTGAATGCGCAGGCTGATGCGCTCAGGAACAGATCAGAGGCAGTTGGTTCGATTCCAACTTTAATCCTTGGTGGTTTGAGCTTTGATATGGGCAGGATTTCAGCACCTGCCACCAATCACCAATACTGACTAACACCCCCGCAGCGGGGATAACGAAAGGAAACTGATATGGATATTAATTTTGAGTGCATTGCTTTTTCTGGCGTAGCGCGGCTTAGCACCGGCAATGTTTTACTTCAGGTTGATGGTGCCACACTCAACGGATGTGTTGATGCTTCGGAAATCATCGAAGAATACTCCGCAGAAGTGCTTCTCGAAGAAATGGAAGATGAAGACATTATCAAATATCTCACAGGTCAGGGCTACGCCGTAATCGAACCGTAACGGACATCACGTAGCACAGGGAAGTGTATAGGAGGAAGTATGACAGATAAAACAGGCGGTTCAGCGTTTCCAATGCTTGGCAGTGTAGCCTACAACTCAGATTGGAGTATCGACCCAGGAATGACGCTGCGGGATTATTTCGCAGCAAAGGCTATGGCATCAGTCCCGTTAGCTTTAGATAGTAATGAGCAGCACTTAATAGCCAATGCTGCTTATGCACAGGCAGACGCAATGCTCAGAGCAATGGAGAAATAACAATGTCAGGACATCCACATGCTGACCTTATGGCTAAGGCAGCAGAGATAGCGAAGACGGATAAAGAGTGGTATCGGCACTTTGAATTTAAAACTGATAAATGCAGTGATTGGATTGATATGTCTTTTGGTTCCCTGTTTTATGAACATGTCGAATACCGGCTTAAGCCACTCTATATCGACATTAACGGCCACCAGGTTCCTGAGTCGGTTCGGGAGCCTCTGGAAGACGACCAAGAGTACTGGATAGCGGACATTCGATATGCGCCATCTGTTTTTAATTGGGAGAATAATGACGCTGACTATCGCTGGCTTGAACGCGGCATCATTCATCTAACCAAAGAAGCAGCAGAAGCCCACTCAGCAGCCCTGCTCTCTTTCACACAGAAGTAACCCACCCTATAAATAAACGGAGTTAATTATGGCAAACGAACTGGTCGTTATCGAACCAGCGACAGCGCTCGACCTTTTTACAGCGCCGGATAAGGTTCAGGTACTGCTGTCTGGTATCCGGGAGAAAGCATTAGCAGAGCAGGCATTACTCGATACTGATTTATCGAAAGCCAAGAATCGCGATGCTATCAAATCACTGGCCTACAAAGTTACGCAGTCAAAAACATACATCGACAAAGCCGGAAAGGTTGTCGTTGATGAGCTGAAAGAGCTGCCTAAAAAAGTGGATGCCAGTCGCAAACAGTGCCGGGATGAACTCGACGCACTGAGCGAAGAAATCCGCAAACCGGTAACAGCCTGGGAGGATGCAGAAAAAGCGCGTGTAGCAGCGGAAGAATTAGCTCGCCAAATTGAGCGTGACCACGAAGAAGCACTGCAGATGAATGAGCTGCACGACCTGCGTAAAGCCGAAGAAGAACGCAAACGCATTGAGCATGAAAACGAAATCAAGAGTCAGGCAGCGGAGCAGGCACGAATCGAAGCTGAGCAAAAAGCACAGCGTGAGCGTGAGGCGGCGGAACTGAAAGCCAAACAGGAACGTGAAGCTGCGGAATTTAAAGCACGACAGGAAGTCGAGGCGGCAGCTAAGCGAGAACGCGAGGCCAGAGAGGCACAGGAACGCGCAGAGCGTGAAAAGCAGGAGGCTATCGCGAAGGCTGAGCGTGAAAAGCTGGCCGCAGTTGAAGCGGAGCGGCGAAAGGCAGAGGAAGCCGAACGCACACGACTGGCGGAGATTGATCGCCAGAAGCAGGAAGAATTAAAGCGCCAGGCGAACAAAGAGCATCAGCGTAAATTTAACCGCGAAGCTTTACAGGCACTGACTGCAGCAGGATTTGACGATGAAACCGCAACAAAATTCCTTGAGATGGTAATCAAAGGCGAAGTCCCTCACCTCTCAATGAACTACTAACCCACCCTATCCCACCTCGGGATATCAGCAGGTAATCACATGACTATCAATCAGAACGTTTTCCGTCTGGCGCAAGCACAGGCGCGGGTAGCTATACGCCAGAAATGCGATGACATCTGGTGGTTAGCAATGGAATTACTCAGAGAAAGTTACGGGAGGCAGGAATGCACAAGATAACTATCGAATCAAAACACCTGGCGACAAGCACTGAGCAGGCAGGATGCGGAAATCAGCGCGCCGTCATTTATTTTGACCGTAATTCGAGCGTGGAAACAATGGACGTTGAAACGCTTATCTTGCTGCTTAATCCAGAGAAGGAAACTCTGGAAAAAATACTCAGGGAACGATACGGGGAGGCAGCATGAACGCATACGCAGCACAGGATGCTCAGGAAGAGCGGCGGCTGGAGCATGCAGCATGGCAGGATGACACGGACACGGAAGT
Organism: Morganella sp. HSTU-ASny43; assembly: GCF_022819185.1. Taxonomy (NCBI): domain Bacteria; kingdom Pseudomonadati; phylum Pseudomonadota; class Gammaproteobacteria; order Enterobacterales; family Morganellaceae; genus Morganella; species Morganella sp. HSTU-ASny43. Next base: position 5,632 of record NZ_WSPG01000021.1, on the reverse strand, counting down.
CAGCGAGCGGGCAACGGATGCCTTTAATAAGCTCCCTCAGCGTCTTCTGGATGAAGTCAGCGAGGAACTACAGAACGAGATATGGAATTCTCTTTACGGGGTAACAGTGGAAATCAGGGATCACTATGCTGCCATTTATCAACAGCATCTTTAACGACAGCATCTGCGAATGGAATCGCTATACAAGAAAGGACAGGAGAAATGAGCACATCAATTATTGAATTTGTACAACAGCAGGAGACATTGTTCAGCAGTGCATTGACAGAGCAAACAATAACATGGGCTAAGGAAAGCCAGTTTGCTATTCAGGCATTCCAGAAAAACGACAAACTGGCAGAAGCTGCGTTAAAGAATCAGGCCAGCGCACAGAATGCAATTATCAACGTCGCAGCTATCGGGATAACCCTGAATCCGGCCAGTAAGCTAGCATATCTTGTCCCACGGAAAGGTGAGGTATGCCTTGATATCAGTTACATGGGTCTGCTTCATCTTGCCCAGGCAACAAAAGCGATCATCTGGGGGCAATGCAAGCTGGTGCATGAAAAGGATGTTTATGAGTCCAACGGATTGGAGCTTCCCCCCACTCATAAATATAACGCATTCGGAGAGCGAGGGGCGGTTATCGGTGGGTATTGCACGGTAAAAACAGCGGAAGGTGACTATCTCACGGAAGAAATGACACTTGAAGATATCAAAGCTGTCGAGGCAACCAGTAAGGCCAGTAACGGGCCATGGAAAACATTCTGGGAAGAGATGGCAAGGAAGACCATCGTCAAACGTGCCAGCAAATACTGGCCTCGTCGTGAAAGGCTTGATCAGGCCATCGAGTACATAAATACAGATGCTGGTGAAGGAAATGATTTTCAGGCACCCAAGAATCAGGAGCGCGACATAACACCGGCCAGCGAAGACCAACTGAAGGATATATCTGATCTGATGATCAAAGTTGATGGTGAATGGAGTGAGGTTTTCATCGCCTTCATCAGCAAAAAATTCAACCGCCCTATCTCCCACCCGGAACAACTCACCGTATTTGAGGCTAACACCATCATCGACATGCTCAGGAAAAAGGCAGGAGAATAATGATCAGTAACGACATCATTCTCAGCAAAACCGGCATCGATTTATCAAACATATCGCAGGGAAGCGAAGAATGGATGTCACTGCGCCTCGGGGTGATTACCGCCTCAGAGGTCTGGAAAGTGCTCACAAAACCACGCTCAGGGACGACATGGAGCGACACCAAAAAGACGTATTTCAATACGCTTATCGGTGAAGTATGCACCGGCGTAAGCAAGGATGTTAGCGCCAGAACGCTGGAATGGGGAAAAGATTACGAACTCGAAGCACGGATGACATTCGAGTTTTACAGCGGACTGGTGGTCACGGAAGACCCGATAATTTTCAGGGATGAATCACTGCGGACAGCATGCTCTCCGGACGGCATTTGCAGTGACGGCGCTGGCCTTGAGCTTAAATGCCCCAAGACAACGGAAGTCTTTATCGACCTGGCTTTAAACGGAATTAAGGCCATGAAAAAGGAATACACCGCTCAGGTTCAGTATTCAATGTGGATCACCGGAAGGGATGTCTGGCACTTCGCAAACTACGACCCGCGCATGCCGGGAGGAAAGGAAATTGTCCACATACCGGTAGAGCGCGACGAAAAAATGATGCAGGAATTCGACCAACAGATACCAGAGTTTATTGAGGCAATGGATGCCGCACTAAGCACACTCGGCATTGAGTACGGTAATCAGTGGAAAGGATTTCAGCTTTAATAACCCCACCGTTTCAGGATGAAGCGTAATGCAGGGATGGGCACGCTCATCCAGCAAAGTGGCTCAATGTAGTCATTGTCTTATATCGTCAGCCGTGTAAACATTGAAGAGCACCCATGCTATGGAGGAGTTATGCTTAAAATATTTACACTTTCTGCTTTAACTGTACTTTCATTTTCAGCCTTTTCTGTTCCTGAGTTAACTAAAAGCGATCTGAATATACACGCACAAAAAACCACGAATTCCACCTCAGTAATTAAGGGGGACCCATTTTATGTTTCAAAGTTTGACGTCAGAATTTCAGGCCCTGATGATAACAAGGTAAAAGGGATAACATGGGTAAGAGATGGGTGTTTTTTTGCCGTTAGTGATGACGGAGATAGGTTTCCTGCAGGTCAAATGGATGGTGATATGCTCGGGTTTATTATACAAAAATCCTCATTTTCGTATGGCAAAATGGAATTTAAGAGTAAAAATAAAAAAATATATGATGCAATATTCATTGATTGGACTCCGGAAGAGTGTCCAAAATAAATAAACCGCCCTGCACTAGCAGGGTTTTTTATACCTAAAATTCAGATCTAACCATGACAATCGGATTTGTATTACCACTGGTAATGCACGGCTCTGCTGTGCCTGTTACTGATGATATTTATACGCTCGAAGAATGTGAGAGCCGCGCAGTGCAGATGATGACTGTGCGGAATGTTGAATTAGTGTGTGCGGAGGTGGTTCGTGGGGAATAAATGTGTAGTTATTGAGATTGGTGCTGGTGACAAAGTATTTTCAACCATTGATTATAAAGAGGAACAATGTGTTGGATTATCGATATCTGAACGAAAAGATAACAATCGTGATATCGGAAATAAATTCACCTACCCGGAAGGCACGACAATTGGCGACCTTGAGCCAATCATTGTTGTTGTAACGCAGAATATCAACTCTCTGATAGCTTTGCGTGACCAGGTTGATGATGTGATTGCGTTGTTAAAATCAAAATGTGAGGCTGTCGATGAACAAATATCGTGACAAATCAGACTTTGAAATTAATAAGTCTGTTGCTGAGGAATTAATTCAATCCGGTTTCATTATTGGCGTTGAATATCATGACAAACATATATTAGTTATGGATAAGTATGCTAATAATTATCCATTCGACCCCTGCAACAACCCGGCGGACGCAATGCCGATTATTATTGAGAATAACATAAGCATTCTAGCGAACTGGGGCATAAATGGAGAATGGGCTGCGACATATGAACTATCAAGGCATATAAAATACAATAAAAATCCTTTACGTGCCGCTATGGAAGTATTCCTGATGATGAAGGATGCGGAGAATGAAAGCTGATTACGGCGGGAGCACAACACCAAAGGAATTGCGTGATTTATGGCAAACTCCCCTCCCGTTATTCTCAGCACTGGACGCTGAATTCGGTTTTTACCTTGATGCCGCCGCCGATAAAAATAATACCCTCTGCTCTCATTATCTCACCGAAAAAGACAACGCATTAAACTCAGACTGGCAAAGCTACGGTTCTATATGGTGCAACCCGCCGTATAGCGACATACAGCCGTGGGTACGCAAAGCTGCCGAACAGTGTGGGGAGCAACTGCAGCCGGTCGTGATGCTGGTTCCGGCAGATACATCCGTGGGATGGTTTAAATCGGCACTGGATACCGTTGATGAGGTCAGGTTTATTACCGGTGGCCGGATATCGTTTATTAACGCCGGCACAAACAAACCGGTGAACGGAAACAACAAAGGTTCTATGCTTTTAATCTGGCGACCATTCACCCAGCCACGCCGGATAATTACCACAGTTAACCGTGATGACCTGATGGATATCGGCAACCGGTTACTGGAAGCACAAATCTGAGGTGACCAATGACACCACAGGAAGCAGAGAACGGACGCAGACGAATAGCAAGGGAATGCCTGAAGGAATTAATGCAGTACACATCAGATGAACAACACACCGCAATACTCGACAAATACACACCGAAATTTAAACCACTTAATCACCTGCGCTTTCCGGCAAAGAGAGTGCTCGGGTATTACGTGCGTACGTTACAGAAGGAGATGAAGGATGGATCTTAATGATGAGGTTCTTACTACAAAAGAAGCATCTCAGCTATTGAAATGCTCTGAACGTGAAGTGCGCCGGTTAATCAGAACTGGCGAACTCACAGCCAGCCAGAGGAAGACCAGAGGCGAAAACGGAAGAGTTATTTACGGCCGGTACCGCATGCTGAAGTCGGATTGTCTTGCTTACGCGATCAGCATTCATGAAAATAACCTGGTGAATACTGATTGTCGTGACAAATCGAAGGAGAGATTAAAATCATGTCAATCAAACTACGGTACGGCGTGTGGCACTGTGATTTCGTTTCAGCAGGCGGAACGAGAGTTAGAAAAAGCCTTGGCACGTCAGACCGCGAATTAGCAGAAGAACTGCACGATAAATTAAAGGCGGACTACTGGAAAATAGACCGCCTTGGAGAGGAGCCGGAGTATCGCTTTGAGGAAGCGTGCTTACGGTGGCTAAAAGAGAAGCAGAGTAAAAGAACGATTAACGCAGACAAAGGCCGGATCAGATTTTGGCTGCAGCATTTCAAGGGACGGCCAATAGGTACGATAACCAATAATGAATGCCAGAATATCATATCACGGATGAAGAAACAGAAGCCCGGCGGCGGGTATCCGTCACAGGCATCGAAGTATGCATATCTGGCGTTCATCAGGGCAATGCTGAGAATGGCGGCTAATGAATGGGGATGGCTGAAACACGCTCCGTATATAAAAGCCACTCCGCCGCGGCAACCGCGTATAAAGTGGATGACTCGCGAGCAGGTTAACGCACTTGTCAGTCATGCGGCAGACTACCTGAAGCCGGTAATTACATTCGCTGTCGCCACTGGGCTGAGGAAGTCGAATATCATGGGGCTGGAATGGTCTCAGGTTGACCTGGTGAGAAAGGTTGCATGGATAAATCCGGATCAGTCTAAAAACTTCCGCGCCATAGGTGTTTCTCTGAACGACACCGCCTGTCAGGTAATACGCGAGCAAATTGGCAGGCATGAGCAGTTCGTTTTCGTCAGGGAAAGAAAGCTGCACGGCACTACAGAGTTAGTTCCTATGCGTGCCGATGCAAACAAGGCTTTCAAAAGTGCAATGCGCAGAGCAGGAATTGAGGGATTCCGGTTCCACGACTTGCGACACACCTGGGCGAGTTGGTTAATTCAGGCCGGTGTACCATTGTCAGCGCTTCAGGAAATGGGCGGGTGGGAAAGCATAGAAATGGTACGAAGATATGCTCACTTATCACCCGCTCACTTGCAGGAACACGCGAAAAATATCGATGACATTTTTAACGCTCATGGCACGAATATGGCACGCAAAAATGCAGTCTGATTTATTTATCGCGTAACTTATTGATTTACTGGTGCCGGATACCGGATTCGAACTGGTGACCTTTTCATTACGAATGAACTGCTCTGCCAACTGAGCTAATCCGGCACGGCATTATTACACTCCTGCCCGGCAGGGTTTTCAAGCTGAAAACCGGAAATCTCTGCCGCTTTGCCTGATTTTTCTTCTTTATTCATACCTTCCTTGCGTGATCTGAAGCACAAATTCGTTATTTTCCGTTTTCAGCGGGCGGTTGCTGATTCTTCATGAAATCGTGTCTGTCTCTGTAAATCACTCCGGATACCATCAAAGATGAATAACCTGACAACAAGAACTTGATTCTAATTATTAACTGATATTAATATGTATTATGGATTTAAATGCCAGATAAATAGAATATATTAGCGTTAAATTTCAATAACAAGACCCGGGGAAATAT